>JAJYCH010000618.1 GCA_021778575.1 Planctomycetota bacterium | reverse complement strand
GCATGATAGGCGATCTTGCCCGACTCGGCCAGGACGGGCGTGACCAGGAGGTCTTCGGGCCGGGTGTCGGCGGTACACTGGTTGATATAAAGCGGTTGCTTGCGGAGCGCCGCGGCGGCCATGGCCAGGGTGGTCTTGCCGATCCCCGGCGCGCCCACCAGTCGAGGAGAAAGCGGCCGATCACGCGGGTCGACCACCAGCCAGCACGCCAGAAGTTGGCGGAGAATTTCCCCCTGCCCGATCCAGCTCTGGTCGGTCGCGTCGGGATTGCTCAGGTGGAGCGTGACGCCACCGATCTCGACGGTCTTGGTCTTCGACGAGCTAGCCATGATGCTCCGTGGGGTCGTGGTTGCGGGATCGGTCGCGAGCCTCGGCCTGATCGGGCTCCGCAGTCGATCGCCGTTCCTGCCGATTCGCGGCGGACGTTTCCGCCCGGGCGGGCCAGAGCCGCGATCCATCCAGTGTAACGGCCGAGCTCGATCGCGACGAGCCCCCTGGGGTTTCCCGCAGGAGGATTGCAAAGTGGTCTGACGAATGTAGGGTCCGCTGTGCGGACCGTGGTTTCGATCACAAATCGCGAAGGTCCGGTCGTTGACCCGTGGTCGGGCGAAGGCCGCAGCCACGGTCCGTAAAGCGGACCCTACCGGACTCCAGATCACCAATCCGTCCGAGACGACCCCCGAAAAATCTGGGTCACCCAAATGCCATCATCGCCGCCCGATTGACAAGAACTTCTGGATTCGAGTGTCCCAAACTGGGATGATGCTCCGAGAGAATCAAATCCGTCCACCCGTCGCTGGTTTGTTCGGCTCGCGGAGGCGTGTTTCCCCTTGAATGACAATCTTCCTCGATCGCGCGAGGGTGACCCCAAGAAACGCGACGAGTGGGTCGGTGTCAGCTTTCTGCTCGGTCAGATCGAAGGGTTGCGGCTCCGAGGATTAATTGCGGACGACGCGAGCCGGACCATCGTCGGCGAATATACGCTTCGTCGCGAAACGCTCGAACGCGAGGCCCGGTTCGAGGCGGCGATCAAGGCGGCTCGCGATCAGGCGTTCAACCCGAGGGAAGCACTCGGCTGGGCGGAACGGGCCCGACAGCTCTGTTCCGACCGTCCCGAAGGATGGACGATCGGCATCGAACTGCTCCGGAAAGCCCGTCGTTATGCCGAGGCCGACCAGCTTCTGGCCGAGGCCACCGGGAAGTTTCCCGAGATGGGCCGGCCTCGGACGGCTTCCGGTTTGGTGGCCCAGGCTCCGACTCCGTTCGAGTCGTTGACCAAATTCCGTTCGCCGCCTGTCGCGCGGATTCCCGAGGTTCCAGCGATCTCGTGGACGACCGTGACCGGCGAGTTTCTTCAGGAACACTGGCAGAAGCTGATTTCTTGTCTGGCGGTCCTGCTGATCGTGGTCAGCTCGACGGTCGGAGCGAGCCTGGTTCTCGGACCGTTGCTCTGGTCGCCGGTGGGGAAGATTGTCCTGGCTCTGGTTTTCACCTTGATGTGTACCGGCTTCGGGGTGGGCCTGGTGAAATGGGGCGCGGAACGCGCCGGCCAGATGATGCTGGCGACCACTCTGATTCTGATCCCGATTAACCTGATTCTGGTCGGCGAACTGGGGCTCCTGGCGCAGCCGACGGCCTGGAATGTCGGCTTGGTTCTCGTCGACGCGACGGTCCTCGGGTTTTTGTCGTGGTGGGTGGTCACTTCGCTCAAGGTCCGTTCGGCGGGGATCTTTACCGGGGCTTATTTCGCGGTCGCGCTGTTCAACGTCGGGGCGACGCGAGGGATGCCGTTCGCGATCGGTTTCCCCGTGTTTCTGGCACCCGCCGCCGTCTTTCTGGGAGCGGTGGCCTGGCTGAACGGACGGGTCAAGCCTGTTGCGTCGGTTGAAGTCGGCGAGCCACCGCCGTCGGCGGGCTATGCTTACCTCGAGTTTGCCCTGTTCGGCTTCGCATTCCTGGTCGGGGTGATCCGGACCGGCGCCGAGGTTCTGCATCTGGTTCCCGCGCTCTATGCGATCCCGACTCTCTTGACGGCGATCGCCGGGGTCGCGACGGCCCGAGCGATCGCGCCGATCGAGAAGGATCGCCAGCGTGTCTTGATCTTCCTTCAAGCGGGCCTGACGCTCTCGGCGCTGGGGTTCGCGCTGGCTCTGGCCCGACCGCCCGAGGCTTCCGCACTTTATAGCGGAAACACATTAGCCGTGGCGGTTCTGGGGTTGGCCTTGTACGCGACCTCGCTCCGGGCGACCCGTAAACCCGCGTATCTCTACTGCGGATTTGCCGCCTTGTTTCTGGCGTACTTCGGCGTGTTCTATTTTGCGAAGGATCTGGTTCGCTCGGTCGAGGAAGCGGCTCGGACCGCTCTGGGATACAGTCGGCCGCTGCCGTTGGCGTTCAAGTCGATCAACGGCCTGGTTTTTAACGCGGGTCTGGCGGGGTTGTCGATCTATTTCCGTAAGCGGTGGTCGGACGATCGCCTGGCGAGGCACTGTCATTATATCGGCCTGCCGCTGTCGATCGCCGCTTGTGTCTTGAGCCTGTTCGAGCCGAAGGCCGCGCTGATCTGTCTGGGAGGCTACGCCGTCCTCTACGCGGTCGCGACCCGGCTATTCGATCAGCCTCGACTGATCTACCTGGCATGCGCGGCGCTGGCGGGCTCGGTGTTTTTTGGAGCGTCACTGGTCGGGAATACCCCGCTGGGTCTCCAGTCGATGCTGAGCTCGGCTCTGGGTCTGTTGTATTGGGGCATCCAGTGTCTGCCGCCGATTCGTCGCGCGGGGGCTTCGTATCGGATTCCGCTGATTCGGTCGGCGCGGGTTCTGGCGGGGCTGTCGATGGCGGCGGCGGTCCTGGCTTCGCTTCAAGGCGGCGTCATCACGCCACTGGCGACGTTGGCTTTCCTGCTCACGGCGGTTCTGGCGATCCTTAACGGCTGGGAAACGCCTCGGGTCACGATCGACTTCCTGGCGATCGCCGCGCTCCTGGGTGCCTGGCTGGGGGGATACCACCTGTTGACGGGTGGCCAACCGGTAAGCCTGATGGCCTACGGCCTGGTCGTCTCGGTTTACACGATGGCATTGCTGGGAGCGGGCGAAGTGCTCCGATCCCGGTTCGTCGAGGGCCGATCGACCGCGACCTATCTCGAAGCGATGGGCTGGAGCGTGCCGCTCGGCGTGCTTCTGGCCTGGGGCCTGGCGGGCGGGAGCCTGGCCGATAGCGTGACGGTGGCCCGGTCATTTCTGGTGGGTTCGACGGCGCTCCTCTGGCTCACGAGGTTCCGCCGCGAACCGGTTCTGGTTTACCTCGGTCTGGCGGGGCTGGCGACCTGGACGGTCTGCCTTTGCGGTTTGATCGTCTCCTGGGACCGAACCGGACTGGCGGTGGCCTGGCTGGCCGTGACGTGCTCGGTCACCGCACTGGTGATCTGGGGTGTTGGCGAGTGGCTCCGTCGTCGCGACCAGTACTTCTATCATCACCCGTGTTTCATGATGTCGGGGGTGCTGGCTGGCCTGGCGTCGCTCCTGGCGTTCGACGGTTGGTGGCTGGCGGCCGAATCGTACCGAGGCGGGCTGATCGCGACGCTGACGGGCTCGCTGACCTTTGGTTTGATTGCCGCTTCGCGACACTGGCGGACGGCGGTCGGCCTGGCTCTGGTTTCGGTCGTCGGGTCGAGCGTCCTGGCCACGATCGGTCAGGGTTTGCCGTCGACTGTTCTGATCTGG
>JAJYCH010000617.1 GCA_021778575.1 Planctomycetota bacterium | reverse complement strand
TTCTCGACGGCATCGGCGCGGGGATTTTTGGCGTGGTCGGAGTCCTGGTCATTGCCGACCTGACCCGAGGGACCGGTCGATTCAACTTGATGCAAGGAACGCTTGCCGCCGCCACGGGCATCGGTGCCTCGGCCAGTCTCTATCTGACCGGCGAAATCGTCTCTCGGTTTGGATTCGACACCGGATTTCTGGTTCTTTCAGCGATTGCCGGCGTGGCCTTGTTGTTCTTTAGTCTGGCGATGCCGGAGACTTGCCCGTCGCTGATTTCCGCGAAGCCGATCACCGCTGAGTCACTGGAACCCCTTTTTTCCTCGGAGAATCCATGAACCATGGCCTTCATCAATGATCCCGTCACGTTTGTTGTTCCGGGCGATCTGCACCTGACGGAATTCGGCCTGCCGAATCATCGGGCGGCTTTGCAAGTCGTCGAGGAATTGAATACGCTCATCCGTCCCGACTTTGTCCAGTTTATCGGCGACAACGTCCAGGATGCGACCGAGAGCCAGTTTCGCCTGTTTGACGACCTTCGCCAGCGTCTGGAATCACCCCATTACGCGCTGGTGGGTGACCACGATGTTCATGGCGATCCCGGCGCGACTCGTTTTCGTGATCGGTTCGGAACGACGTTCGGCGCGACATCGCTGCGAGGCTACCGCTTTCTTCGTCTCGATACCCAGCAAGCTCGCCCCGTCGGTTTCTGGGACGCTCAGATCAATTGGCTGGCAAGCGAGTTGCACAGCGTGATTGAAACCGTTGATCGTCCCGTGATCTTTCAGCATAATTACCCTTATCAGATCTGGGAAAACTTCGATGGACCCGGCGTCGACGCCTGGCGGTCCCTGGTCCAGACTCGACGGATCGAGGCGATCCTCTGCGGTCATACGCATTACTGGCAGGTTGCCAACGATGGCCGGAATGTGACCCTCGCGGTCCGCTCGATCGGCGACCCTGAAGGAGGACCCCCGGGATATCTCGTCGGTCATCTTCAAGGCGACGATTTCGCGGCCGTCTATCGAACCGTCGAGGACCATGGCCCCCTGGTCATGATCACTCACCCTCGTGAACGGATCTTGACCAATCAGCCCAGGCAGATCGTTACGGGGCCCGACCGGATTGAAACACGAGTCTGGTCGAGAACTGAGATCACGCGAGTTTCGGCACAGGTAGATGATGGCCTCTTTGTTTCGCTGGAGCGATTATCCTCGGAAAACTGGGCCGGACCACTTGATGGCGAGAGACTTGCCAAGGGATCGCACCGGCTGGTTGTGGAGGCCATTGATTCGACGGGTATGGTTGGTCATCATTCGATCGAGTTCATGGTCGACCCGACCGGTCGCTTCACGGCGGTGCCTCGCGTGGAGCCGCCGATCGAGTGGACGAAGTTTTGCTGATCAAGACTGCGGGGCTTCGGCTCAATTTTTACTGGTGGCCCGACGCCGGGCCTTGAGGTCGAATCGTTCGCCGGGCGCGAGAAAGTAATATTTCTTGCCATCGTGATCTTTATTGTCGTAGATGCCCACGATTCCTCGGCCGATGACCTCGAAATTGTCGCCTTGGACCACGATGGCGGTGGCCTCGTCGATTCCCAGGCCGAGGAGTTCCGGATGAGCTTCGATCACCGGGACGAGATCATCGGCCCGATTGCGTGGGAGGATGTGCTGATCGACCGCGACATTCTTGAGATAACCAAAACCTTCTTCGTAGTAGCCTTTGGCCATCATGACCTGGTTCCCTTCGCGAGCCCCACGGACGAGGTACGAACCCTGGATGGTGGCTCCTGCCGAGCTACCGCCAATCACGCCGCCTCGCGAGAGCACGGCCTCGATCTCGCGCTGGGTGCGTGTTCCGGCGAATGAATCGACGAGTCGCCACTGGCGACCACCGTCAAACCAGACGGCTTTGGCGGTCTTGAGCGGAGCGACGAAGGATTCCGAGTTGGCTTCGTTTCGATCGCGAGTGTGGAGCGCTACCACGTTCTTGAATCCGAACTGACGCTTGAACCGGGCCACGAGGTCGGTCACTTCGATCGGATCTTCCTCGGCGGTCGGGATGAAAATGACCTCGGCGTCTTTTCCGCCCGCCAGACCGACGAACCGACTGACAATCTGCGGAGTGAGCGCTCCACCACCGATGACAAGCAGCGATCCGTTCGCGGGACCGACGGTTGGCTCGGATGTCTGGCCGAGTAAGCACAAGGAAAGCAGATAGGCAAAAGTCATGGTCAAGGTCACTCCGGTAGGTGCTCGGCTGGTGATTCGCGGAGATCCAGCATGGCGGACGGCCGATCGGTTCTCAAGAGCATCGAAAATTCACGAGTCCCTTAGCAGACAATTTTTCCGTAGGATCTCATTCGAACGGATCGGTTTCCGTAACTGGATCGTTCCAGTCGAGAAGACCGAATCCCGGAATCAGAATCAGTGAGGACCCGACATTGGTGAGAGTGTTCAGGCCGTTCTCGGATTGCTGATGATCGTCGGGATCATTGGTAGTTTCCTGGTCTTCGTGAATGACCGAGTGAACTGGGCTATGCTGGCCGGAATGGTATCGCTGGCGACGGGGAGCTTCGGGCTCTTGCTCTGGTCGATCCTCCGGCGCGACAAGGTTCCGGACTTTCTCGGAAAAATCGATGGTTCGGCCTTCGAACGCGATGGTTTCTGTTTCAAGATCGGCACTCGCTTTGATGACGGCCGGTGCTTGATGTTCGTCCACTTCCAGACACGTCACGACCATCCCAGCCGGATGAAGCTGGTACTTCAGTCGTCTCAGGGGTTTTTCCTGAACCGGCCCAACTTCGCGAGTATGACGGTCGAGATCGACTGTCCCGCCGGAGGATACGGAGTGACGACTTTCCCCTGGCCCGTCGCCAAGAAATTAGCGGGGAAGACGCTATCGATCGACGTGGCGGGGGACGTCCGCTATCCCGAAGGAAAGGGAAAGATGATCCGTTATCGAGGCGGACTCCCGGTCGGATCTGCCGGTTCCAACCCCTGGAATACAGCGCTGACCGTGGCGGGAGCTCTGGGAGGGATGATCGTCCTGACCAAACCGGCGAAGATGAAGTTGAAACTGCCGAAGGACATCGATGAAAATATCGATGAAAACGCGCCCATCGAAACACAGATCCTCTGGCAACTGGGTGATTGATGGATCTTGCCAGGCAAACTTTACCCCGTCGGAGTCTGGAACCAGGCCAATTCTACGGGATCATTCGATGAAGATCCTTTTCCTGCATGGCTGGCACTCCGTCCCCGGCGGCGTCAAGCCATCGTACTTGATCCAGCACGGACACGAGGTCAACAACCCGGCGCTGGATGATGACGACTTCGACAAGGCGATCCAGACCGCCCAGGCCGAGTACGACCACCATCAACCCGACGTGGTCGTGGGTTCGTCTCGTGGCGGAGCCGTGGCGATGAACATCCGGTCGGGCTCGACGCCGCTGGTCTTGCTCTGCCCGGCCTGGAAGCGGTGGGGATCGGTCAAGCAGGCTAAGCCGGGCACGGTCATCCTCCATAGTGAGGCCGACGATGTGATCCCTTTCGCCGAGAGCCGGGAACTGGTTCAGGCGAGCGGCCTGCCCGAAAATGCTCTCATCGTCGTCGGCGACGATCACCGTCTGGCCGACCCTGAACCCTTGATCGCGATGCTGGCGGCATGCGAGAACGTAAGGACAAATTGCTGATGACCGTCACCGCAAGTAGCCCGAGGGATCACCTGATGACGAA
>JAJYCH010000616.1 GCA_021778575.1 Planctomycetota bacterium | reverse complement strand
GAACGTTGCGTCGCGGAGGATCGGGCGCGGAAGTTGCTCGACCGAGTGGGTTTGATTGACAAGCTCGACGCCCGCCCTCGTGAACTTTCCGGAGGCCAGCAACAGCGAGTGGCGATCGCCCGGGCACTGGCGATGGAGCCGAAGGCGATTCTCTTCGACGAACCCACCAGTTCGCTCGACCCCCGAATGACCAACGAGGTTCTGGGAGTGATGACCGACCTGGCCCGCGACGGCCTGACGATGGTGGTCGTCACCCACGCGATGAAGTTCGCCCGACAGGTCGCCCACACCGTCCACGTCTTCGAGAACGGCCGGGTCCTCGAATCCGGTCGCCCGGAAGCGATCTTCGAGGCCCCCCAGGAAGAAGCCACCCGGCTCCTCCTGGCCGAATCGCAAGCCGCCTGATCCGTTCCAATCCGGTCTTGGAAATCCAAAGCGAACCGGCTAGGATAAGTCGGATCGGGGACGTAGCTCAATTGGGAGAGCGCCTGGTTTGCAACCAGGAGGTTGTGGGTTCGATTCCCATCGTCTCCACTAGACTGGCAAAGGACTTGCGGCAAACGCAAGTTTCCCTCGACGACTGTGGGACCAAAATTCGCGGGCATCGACAGCGGCCGCCCGACGAAATCCATGATGCAGCGGTTCGGTACCCGGTGGGGAATGGATTCACCCCGGTTGAATGGCCGTCAGCCACGGAGTGAGGCGATGCTCAATACCCGTCGATCCTGTCCGGTCATCTCCTTCGCGACGTTCTTACTCGCGACCCTGTTCAGCGATTCCCAGACCCATGCCTCGGGGATGTATCAACTCACCGACCTGGGTGTTGCTCCCGCGAATTATTACGTCCCGATTATCAATGCCTCCGGTCAGGTCATTCCAGACCCCTCGGGCGGGGGCAGCCTCTTGAACGACGGCACCTACTCTACCGGGAGCCGCAATACTGGCCCCGCCGGTAGTTATCAGGGGGTTCTCTATCAGAACGGATCATTGATCGCCACGATCACCACGCTCGTCGGCCCACTTACCAATGACGAGATTATCCCTCACGCCGTGAACAAGTCCGGGATGGTCGTCGGATCGGAGCAGTCCGGTAATTTTCTGGGCCCGTGGGGTACCGCGTTTTCCTACACCGTTGGAGGCGGGGTTCATGCTATCCCGCAACTCGACCCCTCGCCGAATATCCTGATGGCCGCATTGTCGGTCAATAACTCGGGCTTGATTGTCGGAACTTCGACCGGACCGGGTGGCTACTCTGATTCGATCCGAAAGGCGTTTCTCTCGGACGGCCAGACGTCGTGGGATCTGAACACACTTATCGCTCCAGGGTCAGGTCTGACCTTGACCAGCGCGACCGATATCAGCGATAGCGGCCAGATTGCCGGCTTTGGAGTTGATTCCAAAGGCCAGGAACACATCGTCCTTCTCACACCGAACGCCACTCCCGAGCCAAGTGTACTGATGATCTTCGCCGCCGGAAGTTTGGCGGTTGTCGCGCGCAGGACGACGAGAGTTCTTGGAGCGAAATTCAGAAACTAACGATTGGGGGGCACGGTCGAGGATCAGGTTGACACTTGCCCCAAGTCGCCGAAACTTTCCAGCCCGCTAGTTTTGGTGCCACGGCACCAAAACTACGCGGAATGGCCGAAAAAGAGCGGAAAAGCCGTGAATTCCTGAGACGCAGAAACTGTAAAAACGTTGCCCTAAATCATTACCCCAAAAAGACTTAAGATCGATTCATTCTCATGGTTTGCAACCAGGAGGTTGTGGGTTCGATTCCCATCGTCTCCATTCAGCGCAAGTTTCGAGCCGAACACAAGTTAAGTGTACCCGCCGGTGTTCGGCGGCGCGGCCTGGAAGCCCTGATTTCGGTAGTACCGTACTACGGTACTGCCCCAGGGAAGAAAGGACGCCCGCCATGTCTTCCAGGACGCCGCATCGGCTTCCGAAGTACCGTCATCACAAAGCCCGGAACCTGGCCGTCGTCCGGATCAATGGGCAGGATCGATATCTCGGCCGGTACGACAGCGCCGAAAGCCATGCCGAATACCGACGTTTCGTCGGCGAGTGGCTGGCCAATGGGATCTCTCCCGCCTCGCCCGATTCCGTTGTGGTCGTGTCGCAGACTACCCCGACCATCAGCGAGATCATGCTGCCCTACAGCGCACATGTGGAGGGCTATTACGTCAAGGATGGCAGGCCAACCTCCGGATGAGAACGGGCGATATCGACCGGACAGGCGATTCATGGCTCTACCGCCCCGAAAGTCACAAGACCGAGCACCACGGCAAGTCGAGGCAAGTTGTTAACGCATTGTGCACGCCTGGCCGCCTCCCGGGCGGCCTGGACTGCCGGCAGCAACAACGCGATCAATACGGCGATGATGGCAATCACCACGAGCAACTCGATCAGTGTGAAGCCGCGTTGACTCCTTGAGACCATCATCGAAATTCCTCGAATTGGAGGAAGCTGAACAGCAGGTCCTGATCGGCGTTATCCTCGGATTGATTAAACCCAGGTTGGCTCGTGGGATCTGAGCAAGGGTTGTTGTCTCGCTCCGCGATCGGAGCGAGAGTCTTTAGCGGTAGTAATTGTGCCCAAGAACCCGGCGGAAGCGATCTCCCTACTTCCTTGGCAAGGATTCGAGGATATCGCTCGCCTTGGCGCGACCTCCGTGCGTCTTGCTAACCTTGGCGAAGAGAACCTTTCCATCGCCGTCAAGAACGAAGGTGGAAGGGTAGGCGGTCTCTTTGGGAGCGTCCCAGCGTAGGCCGTAAGCCTTGGTGAAGGTATAGTCGGGGTCGAGCACGAAGTCGAAGTTTTCGGGTAAGGACTTGCTCCCGAGGAATTCCTCGGAATGGGCCTTCAGACCTTCCGCCGGGCCGGGATAGACGAGAATCACGCGGGCTTTTCGTTCTTCGAGGTTCTTGACCTTGCCGACCAATTCGTTGACCTGCGCGGTGCAGATTGGGCACTGATAGCCCGGATAGCCGCGAAGCACGACGAGCACGACCGGACCCTTCGCCGTGGCGTCGGTCAGACGGACCTTCTTGCCGGCAGGTGTTTCGAGGGTGAAGTCGGCGGCGACCTCGCCGACTTTGGGGATCTCGCCCGCCCTCGCCGCGTTGATGTTGATGGCGGAGAAACCCGCTGAGATGACGAGGGCCAGAAGAGTGGTGGCCATTTTCGAAGGTCGCTTGACGGGGAATTGCATCGGTGCCTGACTCCGGAGTGAAGAGTGTGGGAAGATAGATCAGCAAACTATCGAATCGCTCGGATCATCATCCGAGATCGTAGGACGGCTCAGTCTCAGCGAGTTTTCTTCGCTGTCGTTTCGGCAAGGAGAGAATCAATCACCTTGCGGACGGTCTCTTCGCCTTTCTGGCCTTTGTAGTTGAGCTCGCCCTCCCAGCCGTAACGAACGACGCCTTGGCGGTCGACGACGTAAACCGTCGGCCAGACCTTGTTCTTCCAGGCTTCCCAGTTCCTGGTCTCGTTGTCGACGGCGATCGCGAACTTCAGCTTGTGCTTCTCGGCCTGTTTCTCAATCCGGGCGATGTCGTGCTCGGAGGCAGTCTCGGGCGAATGGACGCCGATGATCACCACGTCCTTGTTCGCATAACGCTCTTGCCACGCCCGATAATGTTCATAGTTGTTCACGCAGTTGTAACAGCCGTTCGTCCAGAAATGAACGACGACCACCTTTCCTCTCAGCTCCTTCATGGTGAGCGGTTTGGAG
>JAJYCH010000615.1 GCA_021778575.1 Planctomycetota bacterium | reverse complement strand
GGGCGTTCAAGTCGGCCTTGCCCTCGGCTTTTCCACCGCCGAACGAATACACGTATTTGTGCGTGTCGGACATCGGTCGTGCAAACTCCCTGGAATGCGAAACTGACGGAAGGTTGAGGATCGGCCCGGCAGCTCATGGCACGCCGCCGACCACCCATCCCTTTGAGGTTATTCTTCTCCGATCGGAAATGCCAGACGCTAACTCCCCGGACCCCCAGGCGTCAAGACGCCAGCGCGTCGCCTCGGGGTTTGCGGCGGGGCGATTCCCGACCATCGATCGACGACGGTCCCGAAATCAGGACGATTGCTCGGTTGGAATCTGGACCGGGTCAATCCAGCGGTATCGGTCCGGACCGATCGGCGCCGACGAGGAGTTTCCCGCCGGAGTTCTCGGCCTTCCAGACGGACCAGGGAACGAGGTCGAGCCGCGCGATCCGCCGCAAACCGGTTCCGCGTCGAGTCCCCGAGAAGGCCACCATCGCCTCTTTCTGTTCGGTCCAGAGGCTCTCGGTCTTCCGGTCGTAAAGAACCGGCTGATTCCCGTAGAAATAGCCACCGTGGCCGAAGGTGACTCGCTTGCCGTCCACGGAAGCATCATAAATCGAGATTTCATGAGAAACCGGCGTGTAAACGATCAGGACCGGCCGGTCGTTCAACTGGTCGTTGACCATCTCCACCTTGTCGAGGACCGTCAAGGGATAGGCGACGGCTCCGTTGCCTTGCGGGAAACCGGCGACGAGGGCCTCGGGAGGCACCCGAACCCAGCACTTGCCGCCGGTCGTCTCGAAGAGCGGGCAGTCGATGGCTCGGATGGCATCCTGGCCCATCGGGGTCGAGAGTCGCGTGGGATCGACGTCTCCCTTGGACAAGGTAAACCAGTGATGCTGACCCTTTCGCCAGCCGGCCCAAAGCTGGGTCGTGTCCCCTTCGTCATGAATATAGCCGTTGGGGCTCCTGGCGAAGCTCGGAACCGGGTTGATGTCGATGTAGCCGACAATCTGAGTGGCCCGGACCGAGACCTGATCATCGCGGAGCGAGCGAAACTCACCCCAGAGTTGCTTGCCGTTGAGCCCGATAAACCCAATGAGCGGCAGGATCGCGACACAAGCCATCCCGCGGACCCAGAGCGGTCGACCCCGTGTCGGGATCGGGACGTGCGGGACGATCGGACCGTCGAGGTCGTTTTCCGCCATGATCGGATTCCTTCATCGGATGAGGTTGGTCGAACGATCGCGAACACTGGGCGAAAGGGCAGACCTGATCGTTATGACGCGCGCCGGATTGCCGCGTCAATCAGGAAATCTTGCAATTTTCGACGCCGCCTCTCGATCGTTGCCGCGATCCTCCGCCGCTTTGCCGCCCGCTCGCGGACCTGAGGTCGCTCGGGACGACTCAGGGTCTGACCTGAGAAGACGGGGGTGAAGGTCGCCCGACCGGCTTGTTGATGGCCTGCCTCACCCGGGGATTCGCCGCCCGAAAAGCGTCCATCCCGGCATCGGTCACCTGGGTCGATACCATTGTCAGCGATCGCAACCTCGGCAAACCCTGGAGTGACGCCAGACCTACGTCGGAAACCCACGTTCTTGACAGTCGGATCTCCTGAAGAGCTTTCAACCGGGAAAGATGCTGCATTCCCTCATCCGAAAAATTTGAACCCTCGAGACGCAAGGCTATGATTTTCTGAAGATTTTGGAGGTTGGCAAAACCAGATCCCTGGATCTGTGTTTGCCTGAGGCTAATCTGAATGAGTTCGGTCAACGCGCCGAGTCGGGAAAGCCCCTCATCGGTGATCTTCGTACGATCGAGGAAAAGGAGCCTCAGCTTTATCAGACGGGTCAAACTGATGGTGCTTCGATCAGTCAGATCGAGGTCATTTACTGACAAACTGGTCAAATTAGTCATTTTGCCGATTGCTTCAATGCCCGTATCCGTCACGCTCGTTCCCGAGAGGTCGAGGTCCGTCAACTTCGTGAGCCGAGAGATCACTTCCTCGACTGAAGCGTCTGTCACCTTCGGCGAATTGTAGATCGACAGATGCTTCAGGTTTGGCATTTTTGGGAGATAGTTGACTCCTTTGTCGGTGACATTGGTTTCGTGCGTTTCGATGACGATAATCGATTGGGAGAGCGACAGATGCTTCATTAATGTGTCGTCGACAGCGGGTCCGCAAAGGTCGACGATTTCCAGATGGGGTAAAGCTGTCAACGGCAAAAGTTCCTGACTGTTGCTCAACGGCTTGTTGATCCGAATGACTCGGAGTTGTTCGAGCGAGGCGACCGCCTCCAGGACCTGGGTCGAGACCTCGCCGGGGAATGAGACCCCACTGATTTCCTGAAAGTATTCATCGCCGATCCACTTCCGGAGCCATTCTGGGCCAGGAGGTTTCGCGGCTTTTCGCGTTGCAGCAGGCGTTCCATTCGGGAAGCTCTGGAAGTCGTAACTAATCGCGCCGTTGGCGGTCCGAATAATCGCAGCCGCCTGCCGTTGCCGAGAGGCCCGATTCGCTTTCCAGCCCAGCAAACCTCCGACGATCAAAACGAAGATCATCAAAGTCCGAAGGCTGAACGCCCAGCGACGTCGGCGAGGCGTTTCCGCTGTTTCGTTCATGTCACAATCCTTTCGATTTTCCGGCCGACCAAGACATCAGTACAGAATGGCCGAACGGTCGCCCATGACGGATGATGAGCCAAACGGAACCAAATGATCCTATCCACGGACCCACTCACCCGCCATGAAATCTGCGTTCGTTCTCTTCATCCTGGCATCAATCTCTCAAGCATCCCTGGCTGGCGAACCGTTCGCCATCGAGGTCTTTGACTCCAGGACCGGCCGGGGCGTGCCGCTGGTCGAACTCCGGACGGTGAATGAGATCAATTACGTCACCGATAGCCGGGGGATCGTCGCGTTTGATGAGCCGGGTCTGATGGGTCGGTCGGTCTTTTTTCATGTTGCTAGCCACGGTTACGAGTTTCCGAAGGATGGTTTCGGTTTTCGAGGCAAGGCTCTCGACGTGGTCGCGGGCGGGCGAGCCCGGATCAAGATCGACCGGGTTAATATCGCCGAGCGGCTTTACCGGGTGATCGGCGGCGGGATCTACCGCGATAGCCTGCTGGTCGGCGACCGCTCGCCGATCCGCGAGCCGGTGCTGAATGCCCAGGTTCTGGGCTCGGATAGCGTGCTGAATGCGGTTTTTCGCGGCAAGGTCCACTGGTTCTGGGGAGACACGAACCGGCCAGGCTATCCGCTCGGAAACTTCCACACGCCGACGGCAACCTCGAAATTACCGGGAGACGGCGGTCTCGATATCGAGGTCGGGGTCGACCTCGACTACTCGGTCGACGCCCAGGGGTTTGCCGCCCCTTCGGCAAAATTCGACGGGGAAGGTCCGACCTGGCTCGACGGCTTGACGGTCTTGAAGGATCGATCAGGGGTTTAGCGGATGTTTGCCGCGTATGCCAAGATCAAGCCGCCGATGGACGTGTACGAGCGTGGTTGGGCCGAGTTTCAGCCCGAGAGCCGGACGTTCGCGAAGGTCGCCTCGATCCCGCTCGACGCTCCGGTTTTCCCGGCCGGGCATCCGTTTCGGCAGCGGGGCGACGGGGTCGATGATGGGCGGCGTTTTCTTGGCGGCTTCGATGTTCTTCTTCACGTCGGGCGTTTTGCGTTGCGGCGTCGGCTCGCGGAGATCCTTGTTCTGCGCAAACACATCGCGGTCAAGCGGCACCTTTATGTGCCGCTTCAGC
>JAJYCH010000614.1 GCA_021778575.1 Planctomycetota bacterium | reverse complement strand
ATCACCCTGCCGACCTTGTTCCCCTCGATCTTGACCGGGACGGCGCTGGCCTTCAGCCGGGCCCTGGGCGAGTTCGGCAGCGTGGTGATGGTCGCCGGCAACCGTCCGCTCGAAACCAAGACCGGCCCGATGTACGTCTTCGGCGAGATCGAGAGCGGTAACCGCCACGGGGCCATGGTCGTGTCCGTCGTCCTGCTCGCGGTCTCACTGGGTATCCTGGTCGTCTTGAATCTGGTCCAGCGCGGCCGGAAGGACTGAGGACTTGGGACTTGGGACTCACGACTCGGGACTCACGACTCAGGAGTGTGCCATGCTTTCGGGATCGTCGAAAACGCCTCAGTCCTCAGTCCTCAGTCCCGAGTCCTCAGTCCTCAGTCCCAAGTCCCGAGTCCTCAGTCCTCAGACCTTTTTGATCGTGGTGGTGGTCGGCTGGTTCGCGGCGCTGATCCTGGTTCCTTCGCTGGCTCTGGCGAAGAAGGCCTTCGATGGCGGGTTCCGGCCGTTCTGGGACGCGCTCGCCTCGCCCGACGCCCAGCGAGCTTTCGGCCTGACGCTGGTCATCACCTTGCTGGCGACGGTGGTGAACACTCTCTTCGGGCTCGGCTTCGCGATGGTCCTGGTCCGTCAGCGGTTCTGGGGCCGGGCTCTGGCCGATGGGCTGGTCGACCTGCCGTTCGCGGTCTCGCCGATCATCGCCGGTTTGATGCTCGTGATTGTTTACGGACCGATGGGCTGGCTGGGATCTCGCCTCGAATCAGTCGGTTTCAAGGTGGTTTATGCCTGGCCGGGGATGGTTCTGGCGACGATGTTCGTCACGGTTCCGTTCGTGGTCCGCGAGGTCGTGCCGGTCCTCCGCGAGTTCGGGATCGACCAGGAAGAGGTTGCCCGGACCCTGGGAGCCGGTCGCTGGCGGACCTTCTGGCGGGTCACGCTGCCGTCGATCCGCTGGGGTCTGGCCTACGGCGTGACGCTGACCGTGGCCCGATCGCTGGGCGAGTTCGGCGCCTTGCTGGTCGTCTCGGGCAACATCCTCGGACGAACCCAGACGGCGACTCTTTACATCCATGACACGATCGAAGGTTTCCACCCCGAAGGCGCCTACGCCGCCAGCGTGGTCCTGGGCGGGATCTCGTTCGTCCTCTTGATCGGCATGGAACTGGTCCGCAAGATCGTCTCGGAAAAAGAGGAGTCGGGCCGATGAACGGGTTATCTTCGACTTTCCTGGTCGTCATCGTCTTGAGGCCATAGCGACGATGGTGGGCCTCGCCGAGGCTCGCATCACTAAACACATCCTCTTTTCTACCCGCTTCGCAGGAGTCCGCCGTGGGAATCGCCGTCCGTCATCTCTCGAAGCGGTTTGCCGATTTCCAGGCCGTCGACGACGTTTCGTTCGAGGTTCCCGAGGGTCAGCTCGTCGCCTTGCTCGGGCCGTCGGGCTCGGGCAAGAGCACGATCCTCCGGATCATCGCCGGTCTCGAACCGGCCGACTCCGGCGAGGTCGAATTGACCGGGGCCGACGCCACCAACCTGCCCGTTCAGCGGCGAGGGGTGGGATTCGTCTTCCAGCATTACGCCTTGTTTCGACACATGACGATCCGCCAGAACATTTCCTTCGGCCTGGAAATCCAGCGTCTCGACCGGACCGAGATCAAGCGACGGGTGGATGAACTGCTCGACCTGGTCCAGCTTTCAGGCTATGCCGGGCGGTATCCGTCGCAGCTCTCGGGCGGTCAGAGGCAGCGCGTGGCCCTGGCCCGAGCGCTGGCTCCGCGACCCAAGGTCCTGTTGCTCGACGAGCCCTTCGGAGCGCTCGATTCGCGGGTCCGCGATGAGCTCCGGACCTGGCTTCGCAAGCTCCACGACGAGGTCCACGTCACGAGCCTGTTCGTCACGCACGACCAGCAAGAAGCGTTCGAGGTCTCCGACCAGATCGTCGTCCTGAACCGGGGGAAAGTCGAACAGATGGGGCCTCCTCAGCAGCTCTACGAGAACCCGACGTCGCCATTCGTGACCGAGTTCCTGGGCGCCGTGAATGTCTTGCCGATCGACTCGATCCTGTCGATGAACAGTATTGACGAGGAAGCCCCGCTCCCGCTCGACATCCCGGGGCCAAACGGGCCGGAATTGATCTACGTCCGACCTCACGACATGGAGGTCAGTCGCGACAGCGACGGCCGGCCGGGCTGGTTCGCGAGGATCAAGCGGCTCACGCCTCTGGGTGGACTGGTCCGGCTTGAACTCTCCTTGCCCGACAACACCCGCGTTCTGGTCCAGATGACCCGCGAGCGCTGCCGGGAGCTGAATCTTCGCGACGGCGAAGGAATTTTCGTTGTCCCGCGGAACTGGAAAGTGTTCCATCAAAAGAGCGAGAACTTCGTCCAGGACTACGTCATCTGAATCCGTCTCCTCTCTGTTTCTGTTCGAGCCCAACCGGGTCTCCACCACGAGTCCATCTTCCATGAACAGCTTTCCCATCTTTCTGGCCGACTCGATGGGAACGGCGATGTTCCATCTCGGCCCGTCGATCCTTGAAAAAGCGCTCCGGCCGATCCTGGTCTACCTGTTTCTGGTGGTCCTCTTGCGGATCTTTGGGAAGCGTGAGCTGGCTCAGCTCAACCCGTTCGACCTGATCGTGCTGCTCTCGCTCTCGAATACCTTGCAGAACGCCATGATCGGCGAGGATAACTCGGTCACGGGCGGGCTGATCGGTGCCTTCAGCCTCTGCGCGGTCAATTATCTGATCGTCCGCTATCTGTTCCGCCATCGCCGGCTCGATCAGATCATCGAGGGGAAGCCCACTGTCCTGATCGAGAATGGCCAGATCCAGAAACGGGCGTTGTCCGAAGAACTCCTGAGCACCTCGGAGCTTCAAACCATCGTCGGCCGACAGGGCTACCATTCCATCGAAGAAGTCGAGAAATGTACGCTGATGACCGGCGGGAGCTTCGCGGTCGAAGGGAAGAAACCGCGCCGATCGGCGGTCGAGCATCAGGAATTGCTCGCAAAGATCGAGAGCCTCTCGCACCAGATTGAAGAACTGCAAACCCTCCTCCGGCCCCGAGGCGACGCCTCGCTCGGCCAGCCCTCCGGTTGATCGCGAGAAGCTTGTCATGCCGCTACGCGTTGGAATCATCGGTGCCGGGATCGCCGGCCTGACGCTGGCCACGCGCCTCGTGGAGGCCGGTCACGAGGTCAAACTCCTCGACAAAGGGCGAGGAGTCGGCGGGCGAACCTCGACGCGCCGCGGCGATCCGGCCGCGTTCGATCACGGTGCCCAATATTTCACGGTGCGCGACCCGAGGTTCCGGACCTTCCTCGACGAGCATCTCCCGCCCGAAGTCCGGCAGCGCTGGGAGGGTCGGTTCGCCCGGCTCGAACAGGGGGAATTACTCGACGAGAACCGGCTTGATCCGCGCTACGTCGGTGTTCCCGGAATGAACGCCATCGCCCGAGCCCTCGCGACCAAGCTCGACGCCCAGACCGACGGCCGGGTTGTCCGCCTGAGCGGTCAGCCCGGCCGGTGGATCTTGAGCGTCGCGAACGGATACGATCCGGGTCCGCTCGACTGGGTGGTCTCGACCGCGCCTCCTACCCAGACCGCCGCGCTTTTCGAGGGAATCAGCCCGATCGCCACCACGATCGGCCAGGTCCGGATGCGGCCCTGTTTCACCTTGATGATCGCGCCCGCCGACGGCGCGGAACTTCCGTTCGACGGGATTCGCGCCAAGCATCCGGTCCTGGGCT
>JAJYCH010000613.1 GCA_021778575.1 Planctomycetota bacterium | reverse complement strand
CCGTCGGTCGGGCGTCATTGGCCTCCCTCCCGCCCCGGATTCTTCAAGGGAACAGTGGCGAAACGAACCTGGATCTCGACGTTGATCGGAATCTCGTGGAATTTCGACGAGGTCAGTTGTTTCTTGGGCGTCTCGTCGTCGGTGGTCGAGGCCGCTCCGTAATAAAAATAGGGGGACGAGGAGGTGGTCTGCGACTTCTCGCCGGGGACGACGACCTCGCGAACGCCGGCGATCGGCCCGAGTTCGACGCCGCTCAGCTTGGCCAGCCGTCCCGCCCGGCTCCGGGCATCACTGACCGCCGCCTGATAGGCCTTGTCCGACTGGGCTTCAAAGTCATCGAGAATAAACCGGACCAGAGCGCTGTTCGACGCCCCATAACGGTACGAGTAGGGGTTCATGTCACTCTGGCCGCCGACCTTCGCGCCGGCGTCCTGCGCCACGTCGAGCAGTCGCGCCACCAGTTGCAGAAGTGCTTCCTCGTCGAGCTCCCGGATATTGGTGCAGTTGACGACCAGCTTCCGCGTGAGCTGGACCTCGACCTTCCCCTTGCGGGACGGCGGCATGTCCATCATGTACGGGTTGAAGAACTGCCCTTTCTGGTCGACTCCGAGCGTCCGTTCCTCGACGGTGACATTCCCCATCTTGAGTCCGGCGAAGGCTTCCTGAAGACGCTTCTTGGCGTCGCGATATTTGACGATCACGTCGGAGGTCATCTCCGAGGCGGCCGAGATCTCCAGGTCGATCTCCAGCCGGTTCGGCTTGGCCAGGGCCAATCCCTTGCCGGCGACGGTGAACCCTTCGAGATTCGTCGATGCTCCACCGCTCGACTGAGCGTGGGCCGCGGTTGCCGACAGCGCCATTGCCAGCGCCGCCAGGATGATGGCTCTGATGTTCACTTTAGTCATCCGACCCTCTCGGTTTGGTTGGCGCCGGGTCTTCGGCGGCCGCTTGCCCGGCTCCTGCCCCCCCACGAGGGTAGGCGGAGATGGTCCGATTGCTGATCGCCAGGAGCCAGCGATCGGTCAGAATCAGGTCGCCGCTGGCGGCTCCGGTATCTTCACCGCGGAAGATCCGGCGGACTCGACCGGTCTTGGGATCGATCTCGAAGATTCCGCGCGAGGTTAACTGCCACAAACCGTCGGGGCGGACCAGAACCTGGCCCTCCTCGGACCCGCCCGGCATCGGTGTCGACCAGAGTAATGTCCGGGTCGCGCGATCGACGGCCCCCAGGTCGGCCCCTCCCAGAAAGACCGACTGGTCATCGACCCCCAGCAGCCGCGACGCCTTGGCGATCGGCCGATCCCAGAGCAGCTTCATCCGGTCGGGATCGATCAGGCAGATCCGATCCGACTTGGCTCCCTTGATCAGGATCGCGTCGCCGACCGACAGCGGTGGCGGCCCGCTCGGCGTGGTCGCCTGAGCCGTGTTCATCCCGAAAAAGAAGAACCGGCTCTGCCCCTGGACCGGATCGGTCGGATAGGCATAACCCCAGTCGATCGCGCCGGAATCGGCATCGAGCCGCGCGAGAACTCCGACGTGCGTGTCAATATAGACCGAGCCCGATCGATACGCCAGCCGGGGCTGGGGCGACGTGTCACGCATGTAATAGTAATAATACTGCTGGGTCTCGCGGAACGTGCCGACCTCGGTCTTCCAGAGCAGTTTACCGTCGTGCGGACGGATCGCCAGGACGTATTGCCGGGCCAGGTTATCCTCGCCGCCGCCACCGCGATTGTTACCGCTGGCCGTCTTGCCGGCGATCAGGAGTTTCCCACCCGCCAGGATCGGCAAGCCCACCAGGTCGAGCCCGGCATAGTCGGGCAGGTCGGTCGACTGCCAGAGGACCTCGCCGTTCTCGGCTCGACGACAGACCAGGTGCGCGGTCGCCATCATGTTGAGGTTCTTGAGTTCCTTGCCGAGACTCCAGACGTAACCGGGAGCCACGAGGATCGCGTACCGCCCCGGGTCGATCATCCGGGCCTGGTCTTGGCGGGCGATCACTTCGAGGTTGTGGAACGACCCCGACCGCCAGAGCATCTTGCCTTCGGCCAGGTCGAGCGCGAAGACATGGCCGAGGTAGTTCGCGTACAGCGTTTTCCCCTCGATCGCCACGCGAGGGACCGCCAGGCTGAGGCCGTTGGATTCCCATTGCGAGGCTTCCAGGGGCGTCATTCCGGCCGTCACCGAGTCCTCGAACCGGAATTGCCAGGCCGAGGGGACTGCGGCGCCCAGCGCGGGGGGCGGTCCGTCACTGGCGAGCGTGGCGACCGACTGGGCGATGGAGGAACCGGCCGGACCCAGCAGATCGCGGAGCAGGTCGGTCGCCCGGCCCTTCCGACCGGCGATCGAGACGACCTCGTCGGCGAATCGGCTGGCCAGTTCGTCGCGAATCGCGCGACTTTCGGACAGTCGGCCCGCCTTCGCCAGCGCCAGGGCGGCCTTGGCGGCGATCAGGGCCGGAGCCAGTTCGGAGTCGGTCCGCTCGCGGAAGATCGCCAGCCAGCAATCGGCCGCCCGGTCGAACTGCCCTTGCTCGAAGTACAGATCGCCCAGCCGATCGGCGGCGTTGTCACCGACCGAGGTCAGAAAGTACGACGAGAACAGCGCCTCCAGCGTCGCCTGTTCCGCCGCTCCCTCGGCCTTTTCGAGGAGCTTCTTCGCCTCGTCGTCGTAGAACAACCGGTAGGCCGCCAGCCCTTCGGGCGAGAGCCCCGCGAGGACCGACCGCCGCTTGCGGGCGACGGGGATGATGAAGCCATCGGGGCCGTCGACAAACCGCGCCGCCTGAGCTTCGGGAATCGCGTAGAGGGCCTTCGCCGCTCGTTCCCAGGCCCCTCGACGTTTGAACCGTTCGAAATCCTCGAACGCTTCCCGGGCCTCGCTCGAAGCGGCGGGCATCTGCAACGGACGGGTCGGCTGATCGTTCGAGATCTTGTCGGGATCGGGATCGGGGTCTTGCCCCCTCGCCAGTCCGGGGACGACGAGAAACGCCAGCACGAGAGCCCGGGACAAGATGGCATGGTTTCGAGCTGATGCCAACGATCCGTCTCCGTTCGCCAGAGGTGTACCCCGTCCGCCCGGTCGAATCACCCGGTTTCCTACCGCGGCCGGGGACGCCGGTCGATCGATCCTACTCTTGTAGTCGGCAAGTACCACCGATGCAAGGGAATTCTTTCGGACTTGGCGAAGTTCGCGCAGTCGAGGCGCGACCGCATTTTCTGGGACGGGTTTCGGACGGATTGATGCTCTGGAGTGCGAGAGCAAGCTCTCGCACTCCAGAGAGGGGAATCGCCGGGGCGCGACTCGCGAATTTCGCCGCGAAAAGACCATCCCGTCGCTTATTTCTTGCCCGGCATTGTCACCGGCCAGGAATGGATTCGACCGGCGGAATCGCCCGCCAGAATTGTCGCGCCGTCGAACGAGAGCACGACGCGGGTGGGCAAGATCCGGACGCCACGGGTCTTGGTCGATCCCTCGCCGTCAAGGGCGAGGGTCTGTAACTCGCGACCATCGTCCGACCAGAGGCGAATCTTGCGGTCGCGACCGCAGGAGACCAGTTCGCCGCCCGGCCCGAAGCCGGCGTCGAGCACGCCGTTGGCGATCTTGCCAAAAACGCCGGACGGACGGACCGGCGGATGCGCATCGGTCCTGGTGATCGCCGGCCAACCCTTGGCGACATCCCACCAGAGGAGCAACCCATCTTCACCGGCGGAAGCGAGAACCTGACTATCCGACCGCCAGGTCAGTGCGCG
>JAJYCH010000612.1 GCA_021778575.1 Planctomycetota bacterium | reverse complement strand
ATCACCTCAAAAATCTGGGTGGGTGATACCCCGCCCATCAACAAGCAAAGGAAGAAGACCGGAGCCGAAGTCGCCAGCAGGGTGAGAATCTGAAGGAGGCTGGCGGTGAGCTTGCCGACGATGATCTCAACGTCGCGCAAGTCGGTCATCAGGAGCAGGATGAACGTCCGGCGGTCCTTCTCGTGAGCGATCGCCGTGGCCGCGGAAAGCGGGGCGAAAAAGAGCATCAAGGTGAGCTGAAAGAGCACGAACAGGCGAAAAAGTAAGTGCCCGAAGTAGGCAATGATCCCGATCTCGGTGACTTCGGAAAGTCCGACCTGCGACTGCCAGTAGGTCCACATCAGGATGAAGAGAACCCCGACGTAAGAGGCCCGAGCCAGATAAAAACGGCCCGGTCGCGGAGCCGTGAGGATTTCTCGGGCGATAATCGGTCCGGCAAACAACGGATAACCTCCGGCGACGCGAAGAATTCCCGCCCGGTCAACCGCGCCTCAGGCACGATCCCCGGTCATTCGAGCGATTCTTGGAAAAAGTAGACCCGGTACGTCTCCAGGTCGGAAAAGGTTCGACCCGACCCCGCCCGAACGTCGCGAAATCATCGACCTGGGCAGAGGATGGGTCAAGCCGACACATTCTACCCGGTTATGGGCCATTCGCCCAAGACCCCGAAATTGATTGTCTTGCCGAAGTGACTAGACCAACCCAGTAACCGTTACCTCGAACCGGACTGATCAAAAGTTCCCGGCGATAACCCGTAAAAGCGGTACGAAATTTTCTATCGACACACTCCGCTGAGACCGACCGTGCTGCCTGGGGGCTTTGTGATGGACGCGAAACTCTGGCAGATCGCGTTGTTCCGGCAAATGGTGGTTGACCACAGAGAACATCATCTTCGAGGGACAACGATGCAAGACTGGAATTCCTCACCCGTGGCTGGTTTCGACCGGATTGACATTCCCAAGTCAGAGGGGGAAGCCAACGACATCCTGAAGAAGCTGGCGATGACTTCTCGGCGGTCGTTCCTCGGCCGAGGTCTGGCCGCCGCGGCCGTTCCGGCGGCGATCCTCGCGGGAAGTTCGTCGGCCAGCGCCGGCACGGCAAATCCCTTTCCTTCTTATTATCCCGGTTCCACGACCAAGAATTTCCAGGAGATTCAGAAGGACGAGGCGACTCACGTCCAGATTCTGATTGCCGCGATCGAGTCGCTGGGCGGCACGCCCCGGCCGTTTCCGACGTTTACCGGGATCACCAATCTCACCGCGAGCGAGTTCCTGGTCGCATCGATCACGTTCGAGAACCTGGGCGTCCACGCCTACTTCGGCGCGGCGTCGGCGATCCATAACCCGAACGTCGGGGCTGTCGCGCTCTCGATCGCCCTGGTCGAGGCCTATCACTCGGGGTTCCTGAACACCCTCGGAAATCAAGCGCTGATCCCCGGCGGCCTGACTTACGCGACCCCGTTCTCGGTCGACCAGGTGCTCATGGGGGCTAGCCCCTACATCACCAGCCTCAACGACAACGGAATGTTCCCACTGACCTTCAGTTCGACGCCCTCTCCGGCCAACGATATCGCCATTCTTAACTTCGCCCTCACCCTCGAGTATCTCGAAGCATCGTTCTACTACTACAACGTTCCCAGGCTCTTCGCTTGAGATCCTCGATCGGTTGAACTGATCCAGTTCGTCGCCCCAGGCCTCGCGACGCCGTGCGGACGTCGCGAGGCCTCCCGCTTGACAGCCTCTCGGCGGAGCCTTCTAATAAGAACACCCTCACGATGATTCCTCGTGCCTTCTCGATCCATTCACGAAAGAAGTGGAGGCCGTTCGCAGTGTCGGCGGCAAGACGAACGATTCATCTCCGGCTGATCTTGAACCTGCTCGTTCTGGGGTTGGCCGGGTTCGTGTCGAGTCGAACCGTCGAGGCATCGAGCTGTCATCTCGACGAACGCCCGAGTTTAGGGATTTTACTTCCAGGTCGTTCGCCCGGACTGGCCTCGCGGAATTTGACCGACAGTCACTCCTCACCTCGACCCGCATTCCACCGCTCACCTTGCCCGGGTGAATCCTCGCACTCAACACCTCGGACACCATTGAGTTCGACCGGCCTGGCCTTGGTTTTTTCGTTTGATTTCACCCCGTGTCTGGTCGATGAGTTGGACTCTCCCTCCTGGCTCCGCCCCTCGCAAGCGACGTACCTTCCTCTCGAACGACCCCCTCGCGACTGATCCGGAACCATGACCGACAGAAGTGACGTCGTCGGGCGACTCTGCCCGGTGCACGTCGAGTCGTTCCCGGCTCTTTCCGCCCGATCACTCCGGCAGATACGTCCCCGCGCACGGTTCAGACCGCGCGAGGTTGGGACATCGCCCTGCGAGGTATTCAAATGTCGTCAAGTGTCCGACCGGTGCAGGACCGTCGCGGGAGGGTCTATACCCCGGCGATTGGTTCCGGGCTTCGCCCACTACTCTGGATCTTGCTGGGTGGGTTCGCCCTGCTCGGAGCCAATGGAGTCTACCTGGCCAGCGTGACCTTGGTGACCTGGGCGACGGGTGTGACCCAGCAAACCTATTTTTACATGGTGATGATCGCGCTTCACCTGGCAGTTGGGTTCGCGATCGTTCTGCCCGTGATCATTTTTGGATTCGCGCACCTGGTAACGTCGTGGAAGCGGCCGAACAAGGCCGCGATCCGCTACGGCGTGGCGCTGCTGGTCGGGTCGCTGATCGTGCTGGTCTCCGGGTTGCTCCTGGTCCGGATTTTTGACGTCTACGCGGTCCGCGACCCCCGGCTTCGATCGGTCAGCTACTGGTTGCACGTGATCACGCCGCTGGTCGTGGTGGGCCTCTACGTGAAGCACCGCCTGGCCGGTCCCAGGATTCGCTGGGTCTACGCCCGGCGGCTCGGCGCGGTGGTTGGCGTGGTCGTGATCGCGATGGGTTTGCTTCATACACAAGAGCCCCGCCGCTTCGGAGTCAAAGGGCCGAGCGAAGGCTCGAAGTATTTTTTCCCGTCCGAGGCCGTGACCGCGACCGGGAACTTCATCCCGGCCGAGACACTGATGATGGATAGTTATTGTCTCAAGTGTCATCAGGATGCTTACAAAGGTTGGTATCACTCGTCACATCACTTGAGCTCATTCAACAATAAGCCGTACCTGTCCAGCGTTCGCGAGACGCGCAAGGTTTCGATCGCGCGCGACGGCACGACGAGAGGGGCACGCTGGTGCGCCGGGTGTCACGACCCGGTTCCGTTCTTCTCCGGTCAATTCGACGACCCGAATTATGACGACGTGAACAATCCCACCAGTCAGGCCGGGATCACCTGCACCGTCTGCCACTCGATCACCAACGTCAACAGCACCCGGGGCAATGCCGACTACACCATCGAGGAACCCCAGCATTATCCCTTCGCCGGCAGTGAGAACCCGGTCCTGAGCTGGATCAACGAGACCCTGGTCAAGGCGAAGCCGGAAATGCACAAGCGAACATTCTTGAAGCCGGCGATCCAAGACTCGAAGTTCTGCTCAACCTGCCACAAGGTCGGGATACCGTTCGGCGTGAACCACTACAAGGACTTTCTCCGGGGGCAGAACCATTATGATACGTTCTTGCTCTCGGGAGTCTCCGGCCACGGAGCCCGCAGTTTTTACTATCCGCCGATCGCCAAGGGACAGTGCATTAACTGTCATATGAATTTTATCCCCTCAAACGATTTCGCCGCCAAGGATTTTGAAGGCAAGGGGGAGCGAACGGTTCACGAC
>JAJYCH010000611.1 GCA_021778575.1 Planctomycetota bacterium | reverse complement strand
TCGGATCAAGATCGGCGGCCTGATCCTCCGGCTTGCGATTCTCGCCATCGATCAGTCGTTGACGAACCTGCTTCAGAAGCAGTTCGGCCTCGGCCAGTTCGGCCTTCTTGCCGCCGACCTCGGCCTCGGCGACGACCAGCTCGCCCTCGGCTCGGGTTTGATCTTCGTTCGACACCAGCGCCGGTTGCTTCTTGGCGAGCGCCGTGTTCCGCTGGACAACGGCCCGGGCGATGGTCCGCTGCCCCTCCGCCTTCTGAACCTCGGCGACCTTGCCCTCGCGGCGTAACAGAAGGACGGCGATCTCGTCGCGTGCCTGCGCAATCTCTGGGGCTCGCTCGACCTGCTTGCGGAACTCCGCCGATTTACTCTCCCACATGTTCTCATAACGTTTTTTAATGGTTTCCATCCGGGCCTGGGCCTTCTTCACCGCCGGATCGTTGCCATCTCGGACTAGCCGTTGCGCGATCTCGTACTTCTGGATGGCCTGCATCACGTCGTTGCCCAGGTCGCGAACCTCGGGATCGGCCTTGAACATTCGCTCGACTCGCCGATCGATGATCTGCTTGATCTCGTCATCGACCTGGGCCTGATCCTCCTTGCCGGGCTTGGCGGGGGCGGGGGCCGGGGCGGCGTCGACCGGCTGGGCCGGTTCCTTGGGGGCTTCGACCGGGGCGGGTACGCCGGCTCCTGCCGGCTGGGCCGGCGGGTTCGCTGGGGGCGGTTGATTAAGATTCAATGCGGCTTCGACCGCCGGCTTTTCTTCGGTCTTTTCCAGCGAGGGGGGGCCGAACGGGCTGTCCTGGACCGCTTTTTTCAGGCGATCGATCAGAGCGGCGGGAACTTCGGGGGGCAGGGCGGTGAACTGACCGGTCTTGTCGTCGAGCCCCTGGATCGTCAGCTTCCCGGGCGCGGGGACGGCGGTCGGATCAGGCTGAAAATCCTCGAAGCTGATCCGAAGCTCGTTGTGATAGACCGGCTCCGCGCCCCCCTCCAAATCGGCCTCGTTCTCCTCGTAAATCACCTGGCTCGGCAACCATTCCTCGCTCAATCCCTCACCCACCTTGACGAAGCCGCTCGCCTGCTTCCGCCACGACAATCGACCGTGAATGGGCGGCTGTTGATCGCTGGGGTCGAGCGTCGCATCAAACCGGACCAGTGCGAAGTTCCACTTCGGGGCGTACCAGGCCATCCCCCGCAGACCTTCACGTTTATTGCTGATCCAGGCCACCCGAATAACTTCCTTGCCATCGATCCGGTCGATCCCGGCGATCTGGGCTTTGGTATAGCCACGGACACCCCAGATCGATGAGCCGAGAAAACCCAGCATGTTCGCCGGACGAGGATCGAGCGGGTCGAGCCCCTTGTCCGGACTCGTCGATCGGTTCGATTGGCCGATGATCATCCAGACGGCCAGAGAGTCGCCAACGCCGCTAGCGTCGCTACCGGCGGTTAGCCAGCGGAACGGAACCGGCCCCCGGCTGTTCCAGGGCATCTCCAGCGCCGTGACTCCCGATATGTTCCGGTCCAGATACTTGCGATCCCAGGCGAAATCCGGGGCAGCACCATCCGGAGGCGGTGGTTGATGTTCATTGATCCGCGCTTCGAGCAGGTCAAGCCGACTCGTCGAACCACTATTCAGCGTCACGTCGGCAACCTCAACCCGCACGCGGGTGAGACGCTCGGACGACGCTGGGGATCCGCCTGCAAAGCCGTCGCCGCCACCCTGTCCCATTGCGCCAAACTGGGGCGGCATCGACATCATTCCACCCATGCCCCCCATCCCGTTGCCCAGGCCACCCATGCCACCCACTCCGTAGTCCCATCCATTACTTCCCACTCGATGGCGCTTCCGCTCGCGGCTGACGACAACGTAGCGGAACGACAGAGTTGCCGGCGGCTGGAGGTGCTGAATCTCTGCTTGGTTGATGGTTAAGATCGTCGCCTCGGCCGCCGCTTGAGATGGCTTGACATCGGGCGGCAGTGGTTCGGGCGTGCCGGGCTTGGGGGCGTCGGGTTTCTGCGCCGGGGCGACCGGCGTGGTGGTTTCGGTGCTGGGCTTCGGCGCTTTGGCCGGGGCCTTTTGTGGTTCCGGCTGTTGCCCCAGGGTCCAGGCGGGCAAGGCGACTGCGGCCAGGAGCAAGGCTCCGAGCGCGGCCCATTTCGACGGCCGGCGCGGGATCGGGTCGCGGAGAATCATGAGCAATCGTCCTTCCAGTGAACGGGACGCCCCGGGACCGCCAACGCCCAACGCGGGCGAAGGGATCGCGATCCGGGCCAGATGCTCGCAGACATCAATCAGGGCCTCGGCGTAGGCCACCCGACGATCGGGAAGCGAACGAATCACCCGGGCATCGCAGGCCAGCTCGGCTTCTTCGTGCAATTTGCGGCGGATGTGCCAGAACAGCGGGTTCCACCACCAGACCGCCTCGACCAGCAGTTCAAGGCGAACGACCCAGTGGTCGCGACGGGCCAGATGCGCCAGTTCATGAGCCAGAATGCCCGCCCAGCGATCGGCCTCCAGACGCGTTACCAGCGCCTCGGGCAAAATCAGCCGGGGGCGGCCCAGGCACCAGAGCAGGGGGGTGCCCACCCTCGGGCTCTGAACCGCCGGAGGAGGCCGAACACTCATTCGCTCGCCAATGATCCGGGTCTCGTCGACCAGCCAGGCGGGCGCTGGGGTCGAGCCCGCCAGCGACCGCTGAAACCGGATAACCTTGATCACCCGGCGAACCAGAACGACCAGCGAGCCGACCAGCCAGACTCCCAGGATCAAGACTTGCAGATACCAGAGTTTTGAGAGCGATCCAGCTTCCTCGATGATCGGCGCGGAGCTTGCCGGTTCGCGAGGCGCGTCCTCGGTTCGAGCGGGAGGAGCCTCGGCGACCGAGACAACGGGGGCGACCGGCCGCGAATCGGGAAGAATCTCCGATTGTTGTGGTTCGCCGACCGGCGGCGGAAACGCAACGACCTCGGCCGGGCTTGGTGGCGGGCTCGGCGGCGCTGGCCGGTCAAACTCAACTTGCGGAGCCGGCAAGGTTTCACTCAGCGGCCCAATCGGCGGCGGCTCGACGATCGGAGGCGCCGGCGCGAGGGCGACGATCGGCTCGGGTGGGAGTGGCGCGGGCAACGGCTCGGGCAATGGTCGCACCTGAGTGACCGGAACCGGGTTTGCCGGCCAGCGGTCGGGGACTTGCCAGGGCCAGGCAACGACTGGCGGCAACGCCAGCTTGATCAGCACAACCAGCCAGAGGGCATGCCGGGCCTCGGCTCCGAGCCGCTTCCAGCGGCTCACCAGAGTCGCCACGACCGCCAGAACTCCCGCGATCAGCGTTGTCTGCGCGAACCACCAGAGCATGGACATCCCCTCACAGTCGGATATCAGAGATCGGGACTCAGTCCTTGGATTTGAGCAGGTCGCGCAGTCGGGCGATTTCCTCGCGTGTGAACTTATGACCTTCCACCAGCGTCAGGACGAGCGGAGTCGTCGCCCCTTCGCAAAGCTGGTTGGCCAGATCCTGGAGCCGGTCACGAAGCAGGTCTTCGCGAGTCGAGACCGCCCGATAAACGTGCGCCAGGGCTGCGGAACCCGGCTCACTGGCGACGTGTCCCTTGCCCCGCAACCGGTTCAAATAAGTCTGAACCGTGGTATAACCCCAGCGGCGGCCCCGCCCATCGAGAACCTCGGCCACGGTCCGGACCGTGCCTTGCCCCTCGTCTCAGAGAACTTTCAAAACCTCCAGCTCTTGCTCGCTCGGAGGCGGTCGCT
>JAJYCH010000610.1 GCA_021778575.1 Planctomycetota bacterium | reverse complement strand
GTCGTCGTCGATCGCAACCTTGACGAACCGTTCCCCTTCCAGCGCAAGCCCCTGTTCGGACGTCGAATAAACGGTGGCCGTGCCGAAACCGCCACGGAGGTCGGGCACGCCCATTCCGCTGAGCATGCACCCTTTGATCGTGTCGGCCGGGTAAGTCGCCGGGCAACGGATGATCGACGAAGGGATTTCACGCTCGGAGAGCAACTCCCAGACGGCGGTTCCTTGACGGAGATTGACCGCTCGCGGCGGACGAAATGCCCCGGCCGAGTCGTACCGGTTCAAGGCGATGTCCGGGCGATAGGTTTTCGGGTCGCGACGGAGAAAGTCAAAAATTCCGTGGCCGCCGGGATTGGTCCCGGTGGCGAACGTCGACCAGGCCACTGGAGTCTGGGCGGGGGTGGTCGTCGCAACGGTGGAAAAGCCGCCTCGATCCCGCATCCTTGCGAGATTCGGCAGCTCCCCCGCGTCGAGCATCGGCCCGACGATTGACGACTCCAGTCCGTCCAGCCCGATCACGATGACCCGTTCGATGACATTTTCCTCCCTGCGCGGGTAACCCACCTTCAAACCAATTGCCCTGACGCCAAAATGGCGCGTCACGGTTGGGTTGAAGTCTCCTGGGAATCAATCCGAATTAGTTCCTGACCCGGGGCTTGCTCGCTCCGATCGGCCCCGAGCCGATTCGCCTCGTGGGTGGCGTCGCTTTCGACGCCCCGCTCAAACGCCGGAACATCCCCTTGCACCAGCGGAGCGGGCTCCGACCGAACATCATGACGACACCTGCGGCGCCCGCCAGCAGCGACGTCATCGGGAGCATTGTCTCGGGACCGAGGTAAGCGAAGACCAATGGCAAGAAAGTCATTTGCGTCCTTCCTTGGACTGGAAACAAGAGCGGCATTCGTGCCAGGGTGATAACCTGCAAAAATCCCGATCCTTGACTCTGGCGTTTTTTCAGGACATCCTGTCCCAAAAAAAGAAGAATTCCGGCTGCGATGGGTTCTGGGAGTCCCCGTGCTTTCCTGGGGTGATCGGAGACGAAAACCGTTGGATTGCATGCTCTCGGTCGTCCCTGAGCATGGGATTGGCCACTTTTCTCGCCTGCTCACGGAGTACCGAGAGCACGCGACCCACAGAAAATCCGGATACACCCTGGTTCTGATTCCGACACGTAAGCCATAAGTACAAACAGCCTCATCGACACGCTTTCCAAGCGCGGCGGATGAGGCTTCTTGGCCAGAGATCGAAGGGCCATCATGAGCCGATCGAAAGCGGTCGCATTATTCTCCCGATTCGCTAGGATGTCAACCCGAGGTTGATGGTAGTTTGACAGGCCGTGGCCGACGGGTAAAACTCTCGATTCCGGAACCGTTCGGCAGGCCAGCGCTCGGCCTGGAATCGTGAAAGTTGGATCGACGGCCATCGTGCTTCTCCGGAGCGATCACGATCAAGAGGTCTCGAAATGTCTGATCCCGGGCGACCGGAATCGTTCCCGCGAGGGATTCTCGGCGCGATCTCTCCGTATTTAACCGCGGTGACGCTCGTTGGAGTCGTTTTCTGGCTTCGATTGCCGATCGAGAAGTGGGCCGGGGCAGGAGCGTCGCCGGTCCTTTACCTTCCGGCGGTCACTCTGGCCGCGTGGTATGGCGGTCTGGGGCCAGGGTTTCTGGCGATGACGCTCGGCGGTTTTCTCTGGGTTTACTTCGATATCGAGCCTCATGGTTCGTTTTATATTCCCTCGGGGACCGACCGGTTCCGCGTGATCGTTGTCACCATCGAGAGCCTGCTCATCTGCATCTTGATGGAATTTTTGCACGCATCGCGGCGCAAGGCGGATCGAAACGCGCAGGAGGCCGAGCAGTTCCGGGCCTCGGCGAGCCGGAACGAGTCGCGGCTCCGGGCAATTCTTCAAAATTCCTTGACACCGATCTGGATGAAGGACGACGAGGGCCGGTACTTGCTGGTCAATCAACCGTATGAAGCACTGATTCGACGCCGACGCGACGAACCGACCGGATCGACCGATTCCGTCCCGTTTCTTCCCGCGGTGACCGGTCCGCTCTCGGTGAGCGAACGGGCGATCCTCGATCGGGGCGAGGCGATCGAGATCGAGGAGAGCCTCGATCTCGACGACGGAACGCATACCTTCTTGTCGGTCAAGTTTCCGATGCGGGACGAGACGGGAACCATCTTCGCCATCGGCGGGATCTCGACCGACATCACCGATCTCAAGCTGGCCCAGCGACGGGCGGTTCAGGCCGAACGTCTGGCGGCGATCGGCCAGATGGTCACCGGACTGGCTCACGAAAGCCGGAACGCCATCCAGCGCAGTCAAGCCTGTCTGGAAATGCTGCGGTTCCGGAGCGAAGACCGCCCCGATTCGCTCGATCTCATCGCGGGAATCCAGGACGCTCAGGACGATCTGCAACGCCTTTACGAGGAGGTTCGGACCTACGCCGCGACGCTCGTTCTGGTCCGTCGCGAAGGTTCGATCCGCTCGATGATCTGGGAGGCCTGGAGCCAGGTGGAATGGTCGCTGAAAGGGCGGCAGACCCGGCTCATCGAACGCGGAGTAGGGGATGATTGCTGTCGGGTGGATGTTCGGCGGATGGTTCAGGTCTTCCGAAACCTGCTGGACAATTCGGTCGAGGCATGCCACGATCCTGTCGAGGTGACGATCGAATGGTCGAGCGTCACCATCAAGGGACGGCCCGGTTTTCAACTGATCCTGAGCGATAACGGACCTGGCTTCTCAATGGAACAGCGCCGCAATCTCTTCGAGCCGTTTTACACGACCAAGACCCAGGGGACCGGTCTCGGAATGGCGATCGCCCGGCGGATCGTCGAGGCCCACGGCGGATCAATCACCGCGAGGGACCTCGACGATGACCCTTCCTCCGCCGTCGGCGCCGCGATCGTGATCCTCTTGCCGAGAGACGAAACATGAATATGACCTTGAACATCGCCGTGGCCGACGATGAGCCCCGGATGCGCGACTATTACGGCGAGGCCCTGACCCGGATGGGGCATCGGGTGGCCTTCACCGCGGCCAATGGTCGCGAACTGATTGACGGCTGCAAGACGACCAGGCCCGACCTGATCGTGACCGATATCAAGATGCCCGAGATCGACGGGATCGACGCCGCCGTCGAGATCGGCAAGGCAGACACCATCCCGATCATCCTGGTCTCGGCCTATCACGACGAGGAGCTTCTTTGCCGGGCCAAGGCCGGTCAGATTTTCGGCTTCCTGGTCAAGCCGATCAAGCAAGACGACCTGAAAGCGGCCATCGCCATCGCCATGCAGCGCTTCGATGAATTCAAGACGCTTCGGAACGAAGCCGGCGAGCTGCGCCAGGCGCTCGACGACCGAAAATATATCGAACGTGCCAAAGGCGTCCTGATGAAGAAGGCTGGCCTCGACGAAGAGGAAGCCTTCAAGCGACTGCGTCGGATCGCCCGGGACGGCAACCAGAAACTGATCGAGGTCGCCCGGATGATCCTCAAGGCCGAAGCCGCCTTTGAACCGGCGACCGGAACGGAGAAGAATCCGCCCGACTCGAAATCGTGAATCGAATGATGGACTTTTCCTGATGATATTTAGTCGAAGTGTTGATGGATCATTAGAAAGTATGGGTACACCGCTCCGATGAATCGCGGGAACGTCCCCTCATGAGGAAGTCCTTTCTGGAGTGCGAGAGCTTGCTCTCGCTCTGGCGACCGGAGCTTGCTCCGAGCCGGAGTGACCTGGCCAACGGTTTCCGGACAAAG
>JAJYCH010000609.1 GCA_021778575.1 Planctomycetota bacterium | reverse complement strand
CCTCAAGCCCGCGCGTCGCGTTCCATCCATGGACGCGATCGAGGGCGAGCCATCGCCCGGCCATCCCTGGCCGGTCCGGAGATCCCTCCGACACGCTTATCATCGACCAGTTTCCCCGCTGGCCTGAGTCTTTCCGCCAGGTTGGCCTGGTTCAACCATGCCCGTGGTCACTTGATGGCTCGGCGGGCGCGGTCGATCCCGGCGGTTTTTCCAGATTCTGGGCCGGCCGATCCCGCCAGGGGGGCGACCCCACCGCCCAGGCGATCAACATCGCGATTGGAATCGGCATCAAGGCGATCGCCAGCGCGATCCGTGTCGATTGCCGCTCGGATCGATCCCATTCCGCCTCGTGAACGGATTTCCGGGCTCGTTGTCCGTGAGTCGGTTGGCTCATCGATCCATTCCTGAGTTCGGGTTTCTGGTCGATTGATTGATCGGCGAGTCGCTTTCAAGATAAAGTTGGCTCGGCGGAATGGCTAGCCGGTCGACTCCGGCGCGACCATCGCCGAGCCGAACGCCGGACCCTTTGGAGCTTCGCATGCCGTCCCCTGCTCTACTGATCGCCATCCTGGTCGGCCTGGTGAACCCGCCCTCGAACGATGCCCCGGCCGCCCCTGCCTTGCCCCGTGAGTTCCGCGCTGCCTGGGTCGCGACGGTTGACAACATTGACTGGCCGAGCCGCCCCGGACTTGCTCCCGAGGCGCAGCGGTCCGAAGCTCTGGCGATCCTCGATCGGGCTCGACAGACCGGGCTCAACGCGGTGGTCCTCCAGGTTCGGGCCTCGGCCGACGCTTTCTACGATTCGCCGCTCGAACCCTGGTCGAGCTACCTGACCGGTCGACAAGGAGTCGCCCCTTCGCCCGGTTACGACCCGCTCACCTTCTGGGTCGAGGAGGCCCACCGCCGGGGGCTCTTGATTCACGCCTGGTTCAACCCGTTTCGAGCCCGGGTCGCGGGAGCACGCTATCAAGAGTCGGACAAGCACATCAGTAAGACCCGACCCGATCTCGTCCGCAAGTACGGCACGATGCTCTGGCTCGACCCGGGCGAGCCCGAAGCCCGGGAGATCACGCTCAAGGTCGTCCTCGACATCGTTCGTCGCTATGATGTTGATGGCGTTCATATCGACGACTATTTCTATCCCTACCCGATTGCCGACCCCGCTCATCCCGGCAAGGAGCTGGAATTCCCGGATGAGACGAGCTGGGCGAAAGCCCAGGCGTCGGGAGTGAGCCTGAACCGGGCCGACTGGCGGCGCGACAATATCAACCGCCTGATCGAGCGGATCGCGACCGAGATCAAGCTCGTCAAGCCGCGAGTCCTGTTCGGGATCAGCCCCTTCGGCATCCCTCGGCCCGGCTTGCCGGCGGGCGTCAAGGGGTTCGACCAGTACGACAAGCTCTCCGCCGACGCTGTTCTCTGGCTCGACCGAGGCTGGGCCGACTATTTCTCGCCCCAGCTTTACTGGAAAGTCGACGCACCCGGCCAGCCGTTTCAACCGCTGCTCGACTACTGGATCCAGGTCAATTCCAGACATCGACACATCTGGCCTGGTCTGTCGATCAGCCGGGTCCGCGAGGGGAACAATGGTTACGATCCCGCCGAGATCCTCCGCCAGATTGCGCTGATCCGCGCGACTCCCGGCTCGACCGGTCATGTTCTCTTCAGCTTCAAGTCGCTCCCGGCCAACCGGTTGAAGCTGACCGACAAGCTCCGCGATGGTCCCTACCAGACCCCGGCCCTGACGCCGACGAGCCCGTGGATCGACACGAAAGCTCCGGCTCAGCCCACCGTCTCGGCTGCTACCGTCAATCATAACCAGGACCAGACGATCATCGAGGTTCAACCGGGTCACGGTGCCCCCGCCTTCCTGTGGACGATCCAGGGCAAAATCGGCGATCATTGGACTTTGACCGTTCATCCGGCCACCGACCGGCGTTTGAACTTGCCTGGCGGGTTCGACAAGATTTCGATCAGCGCCGTTGACCGACTGGGAAACACGAGCGAACCGGTGGAGGTTGTCCCAGTTCGCCGCGTTGAATAAACGCTGGAAAAACTGTTGACTTGTGATGAAGGCAAAGCATTCGCTTTGTCTTTCAAAGATTGATTTGTTCGTGAGGTCGAAACCGCGAGTCACCAGACGAGATCGAGTCGACCACCGGTCGTTGATCGAGAACCGTTTTGGGATCTCGTTCGGTGCCCACTCAGCGAACCACCGACCATTCGCCCGGTTTCGGAACCAGTGGGAGCGCGGCGGTCTCTTCCTTGACGCGTTCGGCCCAGACTTGCACGTCTTGCTTGATGGGTGGGAAGGTGTCGTAGTGGATCGGCATCACGTGCCTGGGCCCGATCAGCTTGATCGCGAGGATGGCGTCGTTCGGCCCCATGGTGAAGTAGTCGCCGATGGGCAGGATCGCCAGGTCGAGCCCTCCCTCGCCGATCAGTTTCATGTCGCTGAAGAGCGCGGTGTCGGCGGCGTCGTAGATCCGCGAACCATCGGCGCAGGTGATCAAGAACCCGCCGGGATTTCCCCCATAGCCACCGCCTGGCAGGCTCGAACTATGAAAAGCCAGGGTCATCTGAACATGAAATTCCGGAACAACCTGAACACCACCGCCCAGGTTGATCCCGTGCAATTTGGTCAGCCCCTGTTCCTGGAACCACTGGCTAAGCTCGTAATTGGCGACGACCGAGGCACCGGTCCGTTGCGCGATCGCCAGGGTGTCGCCGAGATGGTCCTCATGGCCATGCGAGACCAGGATCACGTCGGCCTCGATCTCCTCCGGCCTGGCACCGGCCATCGGATTACCGGTCAGGAACGGGTCAATCAGAACTCGCTTGCCGTCGGTCTCGATCAGGAGGCAAGAATGCCCCAGCCATTGCACGCGAGTCGCCATTCGCCACCTCTTGGACTCAGTCGGGGAGGACTCAGGACTCAGGACTCAAGAGAATCTACGCATTCGATAAGACGATTACCAGAGAGTAGCCGAAAGCGGCTTCTATCTGTCGAAGTATCTCATGAACTTCCCAGTCCTCAGTCCTCAGTCCTCAGTCCTCAGTCCGATCATCAAGCGGGGAGGATGACGGCGTCGATGACGTGGATTACTCCGTTGTCGCACTGAATGTCGGTCTGGACGACGTTGGCTCCGTTGACCTTCACTCCGTTCGTGGTGTCGATGGCGATCTGCTGGCCGTTGACGGTTGGGGCTTCGGTCAGGGTAACGACGTCGGCGGCGAGAACCTCGGCGGGGACGACGTGATAGGTCAGGATCGCGACGAGCTTATCCTTGTTGGCCGGTTCGAGCAGGCTCTCGACCGTACCGGCGGGAAGCTTGGCGAATGCGTCATCGGTCGGGGCGAAGACAGTGAACGGGCCTGGGCCCTGCAACGTCTCGACCAGCCCGGCGGCCTTGACGGCGGCGACCAGAGTGTTGAACGAACCGGCGGCCACGGCGGTGGCGACAATGTCAGCCATGTGTGTAAGCTTCTTCACAAATAAAGGACTGGGCGGACAGCACGTCCTCGTGTTGTATCGCTCCGAGGCCAGGCGTCAAGGGTCGGACTGTTCCGGACCTCCCAACTTCTTGAACCGACGATGAATGGACCAGACGACGACGATCTGGTGGCTGGTCCGCGCGAAGCGTTTCCGATCAACGGCCTGACACGGGGCTAGAAGCTAACGGTTCTTGAGCTTACGCTCACAGGAGATATCCAGGATCGTCATTGGGGAGGGAGCCATGCCCTATTCTTGGCCTGAAGACACTGACTTC
>JAJYCH010000014.1 GCA_021778575.1 Planctomycetota bacterium | reverse complement strand
GGCCAGGGAACAGGTCGAGGACCAGCGGCGGGGGAGTTTCGGCGGCGATCGCCGTCAGGGTGAGGGCGATCGTCAGCGACAAGGCCAGGCGGAGATTCATCTTCATCGGCTGATACTCCTGGGAGAGAGAAGGCGACATCGGCGAGATTATCATCCAGCGAACTGGAAAACCACTGTTGCCCGGGCCTTTTGTGCGGACGACCAAACCAATCAGGCGATGACCGCCTGGACCGGTTTCCCCTTGCCGTCCTTGGTCACGTAGAACGGTCGTTCCTCGGTCACCACTCCATATCTGGGCGAGATTCCCAGCAAGTGATGGATTGTGGCGTGAAGATCGGTAATGGTCACCGGATCTTTGATGGTTGTGCAAGGCATCTCGTCGGAGGTCTCGCCGTGGGCGAATCCCTTCTTCACCCCGCCGCCGAACATCAGGACCGACCCCGCTCCGGTGAAGTGGCGATGATGGCCGTAATGGGCGAGGGTCTCAAGCGTGGCGGGCTGAGTGACCTGGTCGGGAACCCGGTTATCGGCTTTCCCCTCGATCATCACCGACCGGCTGAACTCGCTGGCCAGGACGATCAACGTCCGGTCGAGCAAACCGCGTTGTTCGAGGTCGAGCACCAACCGGGCGATCGGTGTGTCGATCTTCTGCTTCAGCTCGCGCAGTCGCGTGTGGCCATTATCATGCGTATCCCAGTTGAGAAACGGGATATATTCGGTCGTCACCTCGATATAACGTGATCCTGCCTCGACCAGTCGCCGGGCGAGCAGGCATCCCAGGCCGAACCGGCCGGTGTTGTAGGCGTCGTAAACGGCCTTCGGTTCGAGGCTGAGGTCGAAGGCTTTCGCGGCGTCGGAGTTGAGCAGGCGGTCGGCGTTGTCGAGCGAGCGGACGAGCGACTCGCGCTGATAGTCGGAGGCGTCGCGGGTCAGCGGGCTGGCATCGAGCAGTTTTTTGTACGCCTTGTAGCGGTTCTGGAACCGAGAAACGGTCATCCCGGCGGGCGGGCGGACGGCGGCGATGGCGTCCTTGGGGTCGGGAATCCGGAACGGTCCGAACTCGGAACCGAGAACGCCGCCGGTCTGGAACGAGCGGAGTTCCTCGGCCTCGCCGTTACCGTCGTAACGCTGGCCAATGTCGATATAAGCGGGCAACGCCGGATTCTTGGGTCCAAGAGCCTGAGCGATCCACGCCCCCAGGTGCGGCGCGGCGACATTGACCGGCGGCTCGTATCCAGTATGCCAGTGATATTGATGCCGTGAATGCAAGATCGAGCCGAGATCGGCCCCAACCTGCGAACGAATCAAGGTCCCGCGATCCATGACTCGGCCGATCGCTTCGAGCCCCTCACTGAAATTGATGCCATCGACGGCCGTCGGCACCGAAGGGAACGTGCTGCAAACGTCGGCCGCCTTCATGCCTTTCTCGAACGGGGTATGACGCTTGGGATCAAACGTCTCAAGGTGGGCCATCCCGCCCCCCATCCAGAGCACGATGACCGAATCGGCCTTGGCCGCGATCCGCCGACGATCAATATCATCGGCCCGAAGCGAGCGCGGGGCCGAAGCCGCAAGTGCCGCCAGCGCGGTGGATTTGAGGATATCTCGACGATTCGGGAACATCGGTTCGCCTCGGTATCGGTGAAAATTGGGAAATTCTTCGCCTTTTCATTCGATCAATTGAAATTCCGGTAACATCATCACGACCCAGAATAAATCATGGAGCCCTTCGGGCGTGGCGGGAGTTCCGATCAGTTCGTTCGCGGTTTCCCGCTCACTTTCTGTCGGTAAACGACCGAGCGCCGTTTGAAAAAGTTTGCGCGTCAAGACGTCCGAGTCGTGTCCGTCTTTCTCGATCCAGCGTTTCGCACCTTGTTGAAGCCGGGTGTCGAGCGTTCCGCCGTTGGTCAGTTCGAGCGCTTGCAAGGTCGTCGTGATCGGGTCGCGATGGGTGACGACTTGCTCGCGGCTGGTCCGCCCGAGCGCGGCCATCAGCGGGTCGTCAAAGGCGAGCGAGGCTCGGACGTTCGACCCTTCGGCGATCGGCGCGGTCCGGGCGACAATCTCGGCCAGGTTGACGGTTGGACCATAAATTCGCGGGGCGTTGGGTTGCTCGAACGAGTGCTTCCAGGGACCGGCCGGTTCGTCGGACCAGAGCCAGGTTGCGTCGCTACCCACTCCCCAGAGTTGGTGCGACTTGTCGAACCCGCCCACCCAGGCGATGAACGCCGCCGGGTTGGCCCCGGAAATGTTCACACCTTTGTTATGCTTGTGGTCTGGCCAGTTGGTGGCCTCGGCCGAGATCAAGTTGTCGCCGACTTTCAGATGTTTGGTGATATCGACAACAATCGGCTTCGACCACTCGGCGCTCTCGCCGACTTTCTTGCCGTTGACGAACAGCACGGCCTCGTTATCGCAGGTCGCCACCAGGAGCGCCGAGGTTGGCCGACGGTCGAGCTGGATCGTCTTGCGGATCAAGATCCGACCGCCGAGATCGTGCGCGGCGTCGGGCTTGTTCCAGATCCATTTAGCCTCGACCTCGGTGGTCGGCGGTTTGGCGCTGGCCAGGGCTTCGGCGGCGATGGAGGCCCGGGCGGCGGCGACCTGTCCCCCCTGCCCTCGGCCGTCGACCCGGACCATGTCATCCCCCAGCTCGGGCCAGACGCCGGTGACGGTGGCCACCGCGTCGGCGAATTGCTCGGCGGTCATCCGCCGGGCGAGTGGACCTTTAAAGACATAAGTGGATCGGTCGGACGGGTCGGCCAGACCCTTCGACGCGAGACGGTACGCCTCGGAACCGGCGATCAACGCCAGCGTCTGCTTCAGGTCGTATCCATGCGCCACGAGGTCGCTCGCGAGCCAGTCGAGTAGATCCTGATCCCAGGCGGGTTGGTCCATGTCGTCGAGCGGTTCGACGATCCCCCGGCCCATCATCTGCGCCCAGAGTCGATTCACGATCGTCCGGGCGAACCGACCGTCCTCGGGCTTGATCAACAGGTCGGCGAGCTGCTTCATCCGCTCGGATTTCGCAGCCGACGCGTCGATATCGCCCAGTTCGGGATAGATAAACCCGACGCCCGAGGTCTTGCCCGTGGCCTGGTCGCAACGATGAATTTCGAGCGGTTTGTCGGCGAAAACGCTTGCTAATGCGTAAGCATCAGCAAGTCTCCAGTGGTTCACGAAACTATCGTGACAGCTCGCGCATTTCAGGTTGGTGCCAAGAAAAACCTGGGTCACGTTCTGAGCCGCCTGGACGGGCGGGACCTGGCTGGCGTTGACCACGCCGCGCCAGACGATGCCCTTGGTGAACCCTTCCGAGCCCGGCACGGGACTGATCAGCTCGTGAACAAACTTGTTATAAGGTTTGTTTTCATAAAGTGACTGATAGAGCCAGCGGGTGATGGTCGCCCGGCCGCCGTCGATGAATCCGGTCCCTCGGTACGAGTTTCGGAGGGCGTCGTTCCAGAACGTCAGCCAGTGGTCGGCGTAGGCGTGGCGATCATTGAGCAAACTTTCGGCGAATTTGCGGTGCCGATCGGGCCGGGTGTCCTTGGCAAACGTGCTCAATTGTTCGGCTGTTGGCAGCACGCCGATCAGATCCAGCGCGGCGCGGCGGGCGAAGACCCGGTCGGGAACGCTCGACCAGTCGGCTTTGATCTTGTTCTCGGTCTGGTGGCGAACGATGAGTCGATCGATCGGATTGTCGGAGTCGCAGACCTCCGGAACGCTCGGACGCCGAGGGGCCAGCGGAGCCTTCCGGAAGCCCAGACCCGACGATTCCGGCCAGGTCGCCCCCTGGTCGATCCAGCTTTGAATCAAGGTGATTTGATCTTTTGAGAGCGGGTCGCCACTCGCCGGCATCTTGCGGTCGGGGTCGGCCCCGTTGATCAGTTCGACGAGCAGGCTGGCCGCGCCCTTCCCAGGGATCAAACCCGCGCCCGATTCCCCCCCCTTGATGGTTGATTCGCGACTTTCGAGCGAGAACCCTCCTTTATACTTCCCCTTCGCGTGACAGTTCAGACAGCGAGCCTGGAAGATCGGTTTGATCTGGGTCTCGAAGTCGATTTTTTGTGTAGCGGTGGGTTTGGGGTCGTCCAGTGCTGGCGAATCGGCGAGCAGAGCAAGGGTCAGAAATGCGGGAACGAGCATGGGGCGACCTCGGGGGCCATCGATTCAAGTCGGTTACCTTCTGACCTGTGCATATCAGATCTTGTAGGGTCCGCTGTGCGGACCAAGGGACCGGTGTCGAGCCTGGTTTCCAGTCGGAATCGTGTGTTCCGTCGCACAATGGACGATCCGCGAAGCGGACCCGACGTGTGCGATTCCCAGGCTCGACACCACCCTTCATTTTCACTTCTTCTGGAACATCGGGTCGTTCTTGTCGCCTCGCGACAGGATGTAGGCGAACAGGTCGAGAATCTCGTCCTGGCTCAACGGGTTGAGCAACTTCTCGGGCATGATCGAGGTCTTCGAGGGTTCGTTCTCGTCGATCTCCTTGCGCGGGATCTCGACGACCTTGGTCGAGTCTTCAGGGTCGATCAGGATCGTCAGCTTGTCGGGGGATTCGCCGACGATTCGACCGGTGTAGACTTTACCGTTTGTGGTTGCGACGACCGAGGCCCGATACTGGTCGGAGATGATCTTGCTAGGCTCCATCGTGGCCTCGACCATGTCCTTGAAGCCGAAGCGACCGGCGGCCTGGGTCAGGTCGGGGCCGGTGGCTCCGCCCTCGCCGGCGAACCGGTGACAGACGACGCAGCGGGCGGCGGCGAAGGCCCTCTGGCCGTTGGCGAAGTTCCGGCCGGTCTGGGCCTTGCCGGTGTCGGCCAGCAGTTCGGCGAGCGTCCAGTCGTGCCCGGGACCCTTCGGCTTGGGCAGTTCCTTGATCGCGGGGGGCTTGCGGGCTCCGGCGGCCTCGACGGCCAGGCGTTCGGAGTCGCTGGCATTTTCATAGGCTTCTTTATCAATGTTATTGATAAAACCTTGATAGCTCGCGCCTCCGGACCAGCCTCGGGCCTTGTCGAGCCAGCGGAAGTAAGCGACGCGCTGGGCCGAAGTCCAGCCGGTCTTGAGGTTCCGGAGCACGAACGCGTAGTGGATGTTCGTGGCCTCGGGCCGGTTCTTCATCATCTGGACGATGGTCCCGCCGTAGCCGGGATTCCGGGCGAGAAGTTCGGACAGATCTTCGGCAGCCGACTTGTCACCGCCGTCCATCTCCTTCAGGAGCTTGCCGGCGATTCCGGGAGCCTTGAGGTAGACGAGCAAGGCTGCCAGCTCGCGGTTCACAAAGTCGCTCTTTGAAGGGAAAAAGGCGTCGAACTTGCTGGCCAGCTTCGCCTCGGTGGGCGAGTCGGGCTCACCCATCCGGATGAAGATCAATTGATAGACTCGCAGCAGTTCCAGTTGCTGGGTCTCGGTCAGACTGGCGAAATCGAGCTTGTCGAGAGCTTCGAGGAGCTTGGGCTCGACATCTTTAGACCCCTGTCGGGCCAGGGCGACGGCTCCGGTGATCAGGGCTTCGGGGTCTTTCTGGATCAGGACCATGGTTTCCCAGGTCTTCACGTCCTGATGTTCGAGCGCCACCCGCGCCGCGTAGCGGATGAACCGGTCTTGGTTGCCGAGTTCCTTCAGGGCCATCTGGATGCCCAGGCGGAGATTCGAGTGGCTGAAGTAACCTTCGAGGCGCTGGCGAAGCTCGCGCTGGGCGATGAATTTCGTGCTTTTCGCGTCCACGGGCGCGGTCGATTCATTGCCGACGTAGGTCACGCGGAACAGTTCCGACTGCGTGCCTCGACCGCCGATCGTGAAGTAGAGCGCCCCATCAGGGCCGACGGCGTTATCGGTCAGCGGCAGCGGCGTCCTCGACAGGAATTCTTCCTTCGTGGCCTTGTAGGTTGATCCGCTGGGCTCGATGTTGATGGCGTACATCGTGCCGAAGGTCCAGTCGCAGATGAACAGGGCCTTCTGATAACGGTCGGGGAACTTGGTGCCGTAGCCGAACGTGACGCCGACGGGCGAGCCGGGGCCGATGTCGATCATCGCGGGCAAGCTATCGACATAATAGGCGGGCCACTTGCCGGTTCCGCTCCGCCAGCCCAGCTCGCTACCGGGGGTGGCGTGGTTGACGCGGGTCGGCCGATACCAGGGCATTCCGTAGTCCCACTCCATGTCGGCGTCGTAGACGAACAGCTCGCCGTCGGCGTTGAAGGCCATGTCGTAGGGGTTGCGGTAGCCGATGCTGTCGATCTGCCAGGTCTTGCCGTCGGGGTCGGTCTTCGCGATCCAGCCGCCGGGTGCCAGAATCCCTCGGGCGTGGCCGTTGGCGTCCCACTGGCGGGGGAGCAAGTGATCCTCGCTCCAAGGACGAGGGACCAGGCTCGACGTGATCGGCTCGGGCGGGAGTGTGTGGTTGCCGGCGATGACGTAGATCGACTTGCCATCGGGCGAGAGCCGCAAGGCGTGCGGGCCGTGTTCGCCGCCGCCCCGGAAGGTGGCGAGTTTTTCGAGCTTGTCGTACTGGTCGTCGCCGTTGGTGTCGGTCGCGCGGTAAAATCCGCTGCCGGGACCGCCGTTGACCGACAGGTAAAGGTGGCCGAAGGCGACGAGCATCCCCTGCGCGGCGGTGATGTTGATGTTCAGCTTCTCGACCTTGGTCGGCTGGTCGCTGCCGATCGGCGAGGGGGTGATCCGGGCCAGTCCCTTGCTATCCTGGTCGCTGGCGATCAGCCGTCCCTTGTCGTCGAAGGCGATCGCGACCCACGATCCGAGCGTCTCTCTCGGCACCGTGTAGAGCTTCTCGACCTGGAACCCGGCCGGGACGTTGAAGACGCCTCGGGGCGATTTCGAGAACGGGACCGACTCGTGGAAGACGTCGCCCCAGGGAGGGTTGCCCATCTTGCCGACGGTCGTCAGGGTCGATGTCAGCGCCTTGACGCCGATCTCCCCTTCGAGGGCCGTCCACGACTGGTCGGAAACGGTGTAGCGGACCGAACCGTCGGGCATCGTCTGCGCCATCTTGAACGCGAAGCCGGCCGGTCCTCCACGGTTCTGGACCACCGCCTTGATCTCGTTCTTGCCCGGCTTAAGGCTCCCCTGAACCTCGACTTCGAGCGGTTCTTCCCAGTTCTGGCTCGAATCGATCTGGCGACCGTTGACGAACAAGGTCACCTGGTTATCGGCCGTGGCCTTGATCCAGGCGGATTTGGAACCGCCTTCGAATTCCTTGTACATCGTGTACGATCGCTCGGGGTTCGCCCCCCAGATCCAGGTGGGAACCGGCCCTTTCGTCAGCAACTCGGACCCGGGAGCGGCCGGGACCACCTCACCCGACTGACCGCGTGGCTTCGAGGAAGCGATCTCGGATTTCTGCGTGAAAACGCTGGGATCATCCGCCGCCGAGACCGGAGGAAACTCGGTCAATAGACCCAGCGCCACAGCCCAGGGCAGGAGCGCGGCGGAGCGAGGAACGCGAAACAACATGGCAATCTCCCAGGATTCAAGCACGATCAACCGACGATTCCGGTGGGCGGGTGTTCAACATCCGTTCTACCACCCCGAACCCCGTCTGACAATGATCCGTCGCCGGTGGAATGGGGCGCGGGGCGTCATCAGGATGTGTCTGCATCCTCTGCTGGGGAACTCAGTAGGGATTGGTCCTCTGGAGTGCGAGAGCTTGCTCCACGGTCCTCGTCGGGAAACCGTTGGCCAGGTCACTCGGGCTCGGCGGGTGGCAGGAATTCGGACGGCAGGGCAAGCCCTACCCTACAAATGTAAAGGCTCGCGAGATCCCCGGAGGCGCTTGCCACCCGGTCACTCAACCCGCCCGGCCGATCAGCAGCTCGGCGATTTTCCGACCGGTGTGGCGGGGCACGATCACGAAGAAGATCACTCCCCAGAGCAGGTCGGTCAGGCCGAGAACCGCCGTCAAGGTTCCGTAGCCAAAGAAACTGCCGGCGGGGATCAGGAGTCCGGCGGCTCCGAACCGCAAGACCCCTTCCCAGAGGATGATCCCGCCGAATATCCTCAGGTCGCGGCTGGCGAGGATCAAGGTCGCCGCCGTGAACCCCAGACAGGCGGCGATCAGCCAGCCCCAGACCGGTTGCGTCAGGTTGATCCCCAGAGTCCGGTATAGCGGCGGATAGATCAGGCTCAACGCCAGGGCCAGATTCCAGTAACCACTGGCTCGGACGATCCGGGAGTTCATGGCGACTTTTCCAATCCAATCCAAGACGGACGGACGACGACCCTTTGTCATGAAATTACCACACTTCATCCTCGCCAGCGCGTCGCCCCGGCGTCGGGCCTTGCTGACCGAAGCCGGCTATCGGTTCGCGGTCGACCCGTCGGCGATCGACGAGCCGGAACCGATTGGCCCGACCGACGTGGCCGAATACGTGGCGAACCTGGCCTGGCGGAAGGCGTCGAGCGTCGCCAGGCGTCGAGGGTCGGGCCTGATCCTGGGCGCGGATACCGCTTGCTCGGTCGGCGGCGAGATTCTCAACAAACCGGTTGATCGCGATGACGCCGAGCGGATGCTCCGGCTCCAGGAAGGACGCGAGATCGAGGTCGTCACCGGGCTCTGCCTCTATCGGGCCGAGCGTCGCGAGTGGGTCGGAGCGGCCGAGGTGACGCTCTGCCACTGTCGAGCCTTGACCGACTCCGAGCGGATCGAACATCTCGACTCGGAGAACTGGCAAGGCAAGGCAGGCGCTTATGGAGTTCAGGACAACGACCCGTTCGTGACGGTGATTCGCGGAAGCTGGTCGAACGTCGTCGGCCTGCCGATGGAGCGGTTGGCCGAACTGTTCCGGGAATTTCCCCGCCTGACAAGCGGCGACGACTGAGTTAGGATGGGTCGAATTGAGGAAATTCCTTACCGAAGTCGGAGTCGAACCGATGTCCACGCCCCCGTCCTCGGCTGCTCGACCGACCTTGCGACTGGTCGGCCTCGCCATGATCGTCGTCGTCGCGCTGGGATTGGGATCGGTCCTCCTCCTCTGGCCCGGGACGAGAATGACGATGGCAGACGCCCAGGTCAAAGCGAACCCCTCGAAGATCGACGGCGACCGAGCCTACGGCTATTTGAAGGCGATCTGCAAAATCGGACCTCGGCCCGCCGGTACGGCCGCCAATACCAAGCAGCGGCAGATGGTCGCCGAGCACTTCAAGAAGTACGGGGCGACCGTCAAGGAGCAGCCGTTCTCGGGCGTCGACCCGGTCGCCAACACCCCGGTGGCGATGGTCAACCTGATCGGCTCGTGGTTCCCCGAGCGGACCGAGCGGGTGGTCATCGGCGCTCACTACGACACCCGGCCCTTTCCCGACGAAGACCCGATCTTCGCCAACCGGAAGTTGCCGTTCATCGGTGCCAACGATGGAGCTTCGGGCGTGGCGCTGCTGATGGAGATCGCCCACCACCTCCAGGATTCGCCGACTCCCTGGGGCGTCGACCTGGTACTGTTCGATGGCGAGGAACTCGTCTACGGCGGCGGGCAAAACCAGACGGGCGATTATTTCCTGGGCTCGAAGGCGTTCGCCGAGAACTACAAGAAGGTCCAGAAGGGAACCTCAAACGAACCGAAGTTCACCTATTATGCCGGGATGGTCCTCGACATGGTGGGGGACAAGGATCTGGACATCCTGAAGGAGCCGAACAGCATCAATTTCGCCCCTTGGCTCGTCAAGGAAGTCTGGGCCGTCGCCAAGTCGATCAACGCGACCAAGTTCCGCGACAAGAGAGGCCGGGAGATCTACGACGACCATCTCCCCTTGAACAACGCCGATATCCCGACCATCGACATCATCGACTTCGACTATCCCTACTGGCACACCGCCAAGGATCTCCCCGAACATTGCTCGGGAGCCAGCCTGGCCCAGGTGGGAAAAGTCGTCACCGCGTGGCTGAACAAACCCAAGCCCAAGCCCGAGCCGAAGTGAGCCGGGGCGATCAGGCCGAATCTACCCCAGAGCCATGCCGCCAAAGGATTTACGTAGGGAGGACTCCGCTCCCCATTTACCGTCAAACCTCACGTTCGACCAACCGGCGGAGTCCTTCGCGCTCGCGGCGGGTGATGTCGAGGTCGAACTTGGCGGCGGAGAGTTCGAGGCGGAACTGTTCGAGGGCTTCGCGGGCGATCGAGAGAGCTCGGCCCCGGAATCGGGCCTGATCGCAGGCGTCGTCGGCGAGCGGTTCGAGTTCGGCCCGGATCGCTTCGGGCATCTCGCGAATCCTCGCCCGGAGGGCCAGGAGTTCGGCGGGAATGGGCGAGCCGGTCGAGGGGGAACTTGATGCGGGATTCATGATGCGTCCTCGTCAAAGGTGTCACGCCAGTCTAACACACCGACTGGCGAAAGCCTCCCGGTCGTCCGATTTTGTCGGTCTGGGTAAAGAGTGACGGCTACGGAGAGTTGGCGGGCCCGTAAGTCTACGGGTTCTCGCACCATTTCGCGCCGTCGGTTCGTGATTCCGTAGGGTAGGGCTTGCCCTGCCGTTTTCGCTGTCTTACCAAGGAGATGCGCTCCGGGAGGCTCAGAAAATCCGGCAGGGCAAGCCCTACCCTGGGATAAATGCCGGAATTCGTTGGCGAACCGCCGTTGACCCTTGCTTTGGCCTATCCCGATCGGCGGTTCGGGGGTAAATTTCCGGGCGATGGATTCGCTCGTAGGGTTCGAGGCAGGGAGGTCTCGCAGCGCCATGAAATACCGGGACGCCGGACGGGTCGTGGGGTTGGCCGCCTGGCTGTTATGCGGGGCCGGCGGGGCAATGACCCTGGCTCAAGAACCTCGGGTCAGACCGGCCGAGCCGGCGTCGACGATGATTCGCGACGGCTTCGAGGGACCGAAAAATAGCTGGAAGCAGGAGCGGACCGACGCCACGGTCCGGATCTACAGCCACGAGCGGACCAACCGCGCGGCGCACGAAGGTCTGCTCTCCGAAGGGTTTTCGTTCGACGCCGGGATCGGCGGCGGCCTCTATTTCAGTTACCGGCTGCCCCAGATCCCGGTGACCGACGACCTGAAGGTAAGCCTCTACGTCCGGTCGAATCGGTCCGGCGCGCAACTCCTGGCCCGGGTTGTCCTTCCGGCCGACCTCGACCCCGATACGCGGGTTCCGTCGTATGTCCTGATCGCCAGCCCGCTGTTCCAGACGGCCGACCGCTGGCAAAAGCTTGAACTGGTCGACATGATTCCGGCGATCGAGCGTCAGGCCAAGGTTCTCCGGGCGTCGACGCAGCGGCCGGTGAGCCTGAAAGGGGCGTACATCGAGCGGTTGGTGATGAATCTCTATGGTGGCGAGGGGGAGACCGACGTCTTCCTTGACGAGTTGGTCATCGGCCCGGTTCCCACGGCGATCGCCGCGAACCCTCGGCCCGAGCCACCCAAAGGACCGACGGTCCGGACCGTCGCCGACCGGCCAAGAGGCGAACAGGAGCCGCTCGAAGCGGCCCCAGCCGGCGCGAACACGCGGATCAAGCTCGACCGGAACCGGCTGACCAAGGACGGATTCCCCTGGTTCTTCACCGCCGTCCGGGCTCCCGACGCCGACCCGGCGCGGCTCCGTCGGGTGGGGTTCGACGTCCAGGTGATCCCGAAGGGGACGCCCGAAGGGACCGTCCGCGCCGCCGTCGCCAGCGGGATGCTCCTGATTCCCGAGCTGACCGGCCCTTCGGACAAGACCATGCCCGACGCCGATAAGCTGGTCTCCGAAGCGTTGTCGTTCCCGGGTCGCGATTCGACGGCGTTCTGGTCGCTCGGCCAGAACCTGGGCCGGTCGATCGACCTGGAGACCCGACAGAACAGCATCCTCAAGGTTCGCGAGGCGGAACGGGCGATCCGCAAGGCAAAACCGGGCGGGTCACCGCTGACAACCGCGACGGTCTCGGGGATGCTCGGCGAATATGTGCGGGTTCCCGAGAACCTCGACATCGCCGGAATCCCCACGGCCGGCTGGGCGACGACGCAAGAGCCGTTCGAGATGTACCAGTTCCTCGAACAGCGACGGCTCCTGACCGGTCGGACCAACCCCGACGCGCTGCTCTGGGCGAATATCGACGCCATGGCCCCGCCGGTCTATCAGGAATCCATCTGGGGGACCGACCCGCCGCCGAGCTGGGGGGTTCCGCGCATCCAGCCCGAGCAGATCCGGATCGCCAGCTACGCCGCGATTGCCGGCGGTTGCCGGGGGCTCTGCTATCAGGCCGACTCCGACCTGACCCGCGAGATCGGCCGGCCCAACCTGATCGAGATCGCCTTGCTCAACGAGGAATTCGACCTTCTCGAACCAATCGTGGCCGATCCCGACAAGACGACCAAGATGATCGAGACCTTTCTGCCCGACCCGCCGCCGCCGCCGCCGATGACCCTGTTCCAGATGAATACCGGCGGTGTCGGTGGCGGCGCGCGCCTTCCCACGCCGAAGGAGTTCCCGCCGCACCCATCAATCAAGGCCGCGTCGATCTCGACCAAGGATCGGCGCGGGATGCTCTTGATGGTGGCCGACTACGCCAAGTACGCCCAGTATCAGCCCCCCCAGTCGGCCATGAACAACGTGGTCCTGCGGGTTCCCGCGCCCAGCGACGCGAACGCCTACCTGATCTCGCCCGGAGGCGTCACCCCCCTGGCGGCGATCCGGAAGCCGGGCGGGATGGAGGTCACCCTGTCCGACTTCGGCGTCACCGCGATTGTCCTGATCACGACGAACATCGAACTCGCTCGTCAGATCGAACAATCGGTCAACAACGTCCGACCGCTCGCCGTCAGCCTGGCCATCGAACAGGCTGAACTCCTGCTCAACTGGGTCGCCGAGATCGACGAACTGATCAGGAACCAGGAACACCCCCAGAAACATTCGGTGGACCTGCTCGCCAAGGCCAACGAGCTGATCAAGTCGGCCCGGGAGGCCCTGGAGCGCGAGGACTACCAGGTCGCCTGGAACGAGGCCCGGCGCGCCGGTCGACCGCTCCGGATCTTGATGCGTTATCACTTCAACGCCACGTACGAAGATATCATCAAGGTTCTCAACGACAAGGATCTGCCCTGCGGCCCGGTCCCCTACCCCGGCTTCAAGAAGGCCAAGCCGCGGATCATCGCGCCGATCGTCGCCGCGCCGCTGGCCTCGTGGAGCACCTTGCCGCAGGCCTGGGTCTGGTACGAGTGGATTCGCCGCGGAATTCTGGGCAAAAACCTGGTTCCCAACGGCAATTTCAGCGACCCCAAGACCCTTGAGACCGGCGGCTGGACTCCCGTCAGCTACAAGACCGACGACATCCAGACCGAGATCAAGCTCAACAAGGGGGGGCCGGACACTATCAGCCCCAACAAGAAAGACAAGACCAAACGGCCGGGGTCGAACCTGGTCCTGATCGCCGGAGCGTTGCCGGGCAAGACGATCGATGACTTGATCCCGTTCGTCGATCACCCGGTCGTCGCCATCCGATCCCCCAGCGTCAAGGTCAGCGCCCGGCAGGTTTACCGGATCTCGGTCATGGCCTTCATGGCCAACGCCAGCGCTCCGGGAGCCGGCGGCCTGATCATCCGCGACTCATTCGGCGGCGAACGACTTCAGTTCCGGACCACCAGCGCCCTGGCCATGGACTGGTTCGAGATCGTCTACTATCGGCGGGTGCCCGAAGACGGCGAGCTGAACGTGACCCTGGGCATGGCCGGCTACGGATTCGCCGCCTTCGACGACTTCAAGATCCAGCCGATCGTCGACCAGCTCAGCGACGAGGAACTGAAGCTGATCGAGAGCCGCAAGCCCAAGGTTGACCCACGCAAGAAGCCCGAGAAGAAGGCAGAGGACGACGAGGACAAGGACCCCGACGACAAGAAGACCGACAAGGACAAACAAGACGAGTCGGCCGACAACCCGCCCAAACGGACGGCCAACCGCCTGCAAGGCATGCCGATCCGTCAATGAGCGGGCGTGATGCGAGGCGCGGCGAGATTCCTCCCACGCCTCGGCTCAGTATCATCCTGACCGCGACCGATACCGCCGGAGCCCTGGCCCGAAGCCTCCAAGCTCTGAAGGGCCAGGCCCCCGATCTGGTCGAGATCCTGGTCGTGAACGACCCGGGCCTGACCGTCCCCCGCCTCCGGCGGATCGGCCTGGAGGCGGCCGGGGGGGAGATCGTCGCGTTCCTCGAAGATTCGTGCGAGGCCCTGCCCGGCTGGGCCGAAGCCTGGATCGCCGCCTTTTCCGCCAATCCCACGCTCGAAGCCGCCTCGGGCTTGGTCGAGCATGACGACCCTGGCACGACCCCGCTCGACCGAGCGGTGGTCTACTGCGAATACGCGCCGTTTCTGCCGCCGGTCAGGCCGGGCCGACCCCGTCGGCTGGCCGGTAATAACTTCGCCGTCCGTCGCGAGCTGGCCCTCGCCGACCCGGCCTCCGAGGTCCACGAGACCGTCTTGCTGAGCGCGATTCGCGGCCCGGTCGCGACCGTCACCGCCGCCCGGGTCCGACACGTCCGGAGCTTCCCCGTTCGCGAGGCGTTTGCCGACCGGTTTCGCTATGGCCGCGAATACGGCGGGCTCCGGACCATCGGCGCCTCGCCGATCGGTCGCTGGGCGGGGCTGGTCGCCGGCCCGGCGATCTTCGCGGTCCAGGTGATCCGGCTGTCGGCGACGATCATCGGCAAACCGCGACAATGGGCGCGGTTTCTCGGGTGCCTGCCGATCACCCTGGCTCTCCTGGCGAGCTGGAGCCTGGGCGAGTGGTGGGGCTGGACGCGGGGACCGATCCGTCAACGGTCCTCGACCGCTCGCAAACCACATGAAAGAGCGGGCCGACCGCCCGGGCAAGCGCCTGGCCGGAACGGGTCGCCACGACCCGGTTATACCACCAGGCCACCAGTCTCTTGATCCGACCGAAATGGGCGAGATCGGTCGCCGGCAAGCCGGGAGCCTCGATCCGAACGGACAGAAACGGGCTTTCGCCCAGCAGACGCCGCCATTCGCTCGCGCCAAGCGTCCGGATCGCCCGGAAGTCGCGTCCCGACGTCCAGCGCACGTAAGGAATCATCCAGCGACGGGGAAGAAATCCCACGCCCCAGACCTGGACATGAGGCTCAAGCGCCAGGCTGAACCGGTTCGGACTGGCCAGGAACAACCGACCGCCCGGACGGAGGACCCGGTACGCCTCGGCCAGGGTCGCGCCCTGGTCGGCGACATGCTCGATCACGTCCCCGGCGATGATGGCGGCAAATGTCCCATCAGCAAACGGCAAGGCTTCGGAACCCGCGCAGACCAGCGGGACGTGGCCGAGCCCCTCTTCATCGAGCCGTTTCCGGGCCACGATCAGCCAGCGCATGGCGATATCGACGCCCGCGAGAGGACGACCCGACCCGCCGACGCTGGCCAGGAACGACCCCGAACCACAGCCGAGGTCGAGCAACGGACCCGACTCGCCCGAGCCGTCCCCCAGAGCATCGAGCCACGCCCGGACCCGACCGGGAGCCGTGAGGATATGCGTGATCTGCCGGTCCCGCAGCGCGGGCGTTATCTCGGGAGAAAGCTCGAAATAGAGGCTTAACAGCCCTCGAAAATCAAGCCGGTCGAACGCGGCGTCGAGCTTCGACGCATAAGCCCAATCGTCGGCGTTCGAGAGGTATTCATCCTCGGTCACGCGGAGGTCAATGATCCCCCGGAGCCCGCGATAGGTCGCCGGGCAACCGGGACAGGTCCAGGTCGCGGGACCACCAACGGGCGTTGATCCGCAGCGAGGGCAAACAGCTATGATGGGTTGGCTCTGCTTCACGCCAGAAAATCGACAACGCGGAGACCATCGAGAATTTCGCCGTCGAGAGAGATTTCGAGCAGGTCGTCGACTCCCAGGGTCATTTTCCGGGCATAGCCGGGGTCGTCCACGGGGCCGGTGGGACCGTTGTAAACCTCGATCGTCTCGTTGCGCAAGTTGATGATCCAGACGACGGGAATCGCCGCCCAACCGAACCGACGGAGCCCCTTGCGGTCGATGTGGAGCGAGCTATCGGCCACCTGGATGACGAGCAACACATCGGCCGGGCCGGGATGCTTGAGCTTGTACAGTTCATCATTTCCTCGGACGACAACCACGTCGGGCTCGGGCGAGCTATCACCGTCTGGCCCCCGAGAGATCTCGACCGGCGACTCGACCCGAGGATGCCAGCCCTCGGGCAGTCGGGTCAACAAGATCTTGAACGACCGATGCGTTGCGGTGACGTGGCGAGGCCCCCTGGTCATTTTTCTCACCAGAAGCCCATCGAGCAGCTCGACCCGGTCGGAACGGTTGATCAGTCCCAGTTCGCCCATCCGGTTGTAAGTGGCGATCGAGATCCGGAACAAGCGGTCGACTCCTTCAGCTTCCGAGACCGAAGAAACCGGCAATGTCGCGGTTGCCATGGTTCGAGCACCCCTCCCCGATATCCAATCTTCAAGGCAACGTCGAATAAAGAACAATGTTTGTGGCGATCTTCAAAGCGCTTTCATGGGTTTACCCTTCTGAGACCGATTAGTCCGACTCATGCGAGGAATCGGCTGGAGGTTCCTCGGGACACTTAGTCAAAGTGGTCAGAATATTGCCAACAATCCCACCAATCAAGGCAAAAACCATCGTCCCCAGAGAAAGGCTAACGATCTTGAAACGCGAATGCATGAATCGAGTTTCCCAACGGAATGACGTCCCCTGCTCCTGCGGGTGCAGATGTGCGAAGAGATAGTCGGTCAAGTTCGTCAGTTTCGATAATGAAGAGTCCCGGAAGCCCAGGTAAAGCGTCAGATAGGACGAGCCGAAGAGGAGGAAGCCGACCCAGAAGGTGCGTTCCTGTCCTCGACGGTAGAATATCAAGAGAAGTCCACTTAGAAGGATCACGAAGGTCAGATTGAATAGCGCTCTCGTCACGAATTCGGAGGGATCTCGAAGCGCTGCCATTCCGATTGCCACGTAAACGACCGAAACCATCAACCCACGGATCGAGAATATCGTTCTCATCGGTTTCCGATTCCTTGATCTCCAGCTCAATGCCAGCGTCGCGTACTGAACGACGCTCGTGGCCACAGTCTTCCGTGGGACTGTTGTGGAAACCGATTTCAATGCGACGCCGATTGACTCTGCATCAACGATCGGAGTGCCTGGTTGACGGCTTCATCTGTCGGGAAGGCGGCGCGGACATCGGGCGCCAGGAGGACCAGGTTCGTCCCGGCTTGATAGCGGGCGAAGTGTTTTCCACGCACTCCCCCCTTGAGTTCCGAGGGATCATATTCGGCTCTCAGGTCGTCATCGTTCGATTCCCTATCAGCCTTGTTCATAAAATTTCCTCTCTTTGCGAGACGCTCGCCGAGCGCTGATGATTCGCGTCGAATCGTCGCGATCGGTGTGCGAAACGACGAGCAGACTTCCCGCGCTGGAGTGCCCGAATGTCAAGAACCGATCTTCCTCATCGGAATGATCGGGATCGGAAAGGGTCAAAGCAAATTCGTCACCAAACACAGTCGCTGCTTCTTCGAAACGTCACGCCATGCTTGATCTGGTTACGAGCAGCCTTGGCATCGTCCCACTCGAAGTCCATAAGACAATCCTAGCTCGTCACGTCCGGAACGACAAGGAACACGAACGGATCGTCGGGCGTAATTTTCCGTCAAGGCAACGTCGAGTAAAGAACAATGTTCGTGGCGATTTTCAAGGCGCTTTCATGGGTGTACCCTTTGCATTCGATCCCGGCTTGTTTCTGGAGGGCGCAGCCGAGGTCGAGCTTGGAGTAGATGATCGCCCAGCGGCCGTCGACCTTGACTCCTTCGAGGTCGGGGAAGTCGGCTTGGCCTCCGGCGGCTGGGGTTCTCTTGGAGTCGGCCAGGTCGTAGCCCACCTTCTTGGTGTAGAAGTTGTCGTCCCGAGTGATCGGCACGAGCGGGTTGTCGGGCATCAGTTCGGCGACGAACCGGCGGAACGAGGCGTCGAAGGCCGCGCTCCCGCAGGCGGCGTCGGCGAAGAGTGTTCCGCCTCCCGGCTTGATGTGGCGACGGAGCGCCACCCGGTCTTCCTCGGAGAATTCCACCGCGCCTCGACCGTGGATGTAGATCAGCGGGTAATGGACCAGTCCCGGGTCTCTCGGAAACAGT
>JAJYCH010000608.1 GCA_021778575.1 Planctomycetota bacterium | reverse complement strand
GTTCCCATTCCGAGAGCTTGCTCAAGGGAAGGAATACCGCATTTTTCAAGTGGCCCTTGTCCCACTCGCGAAGCTCTCGCACGTCGGCGAGGATCGCCTTCTTCGACTCCACCTTCGCCTTGATCTTGTCCAGCGGCTCGGTCGTGTAATCGAGATCCTGCGCCGATGCCACCGAGGCCAAGGACAACAACCAGGCCATTGAGGTGATTCCCAGAAAACCTCTCATCATCTCAAGCTCTCCATGTGTTGAACGCCACCCGACGGTGTGACCCGTCCCGAACTCTCGATCCCAGCGATCTGACCTTCCTGCCCGGTCATCCTGTCGAATTCGTCAGCGGATTGGGGGTCGATCGTCTGGGGATTGACGCCAGATCCGCAAGTCCCACTCAGGCAGGTCGGGATGCCGATTGCCGGCAAGGCCCAGCGAAAGAGCGCGAACCAGCCGAACAAAAGGATCGGTAACATCATCAAATCCCACATCACCATATTCTCCCAGGCATGAACAGTCACTCGTGAACGAGTTTTTTGCACTACTTGACTATATGGGCGACCAGGAAAGTTATCAAGGCGATCGAACAATTCTCACTCAATAGAATCTGGAAGGGAACCCGAACGGAATCATTGCTGATGAGTCGAGGCTCGTTGACGGCCGAGGCACGCGATCGATGGTCCACCAATCGGGAGCCGTCAGAGTCTCAAACCCAGACGGAATGGTTCCGATTCCGGCAAGGAACGCGGGACGAAACCGTCCCACGTTCGAGTTGGGCGATCTCAGCACCCTTGGGTGCCCGAATTTATTGCGGGCACTGTGCCTGTGCGGCCCCCGTCTGGTTCCAGGGCATCTTGGCAATCGTCCAGGCGAGCGGGCAGATGTCGGTGATCCCGGCGAAGATCATTCCGGCCCCGCAATAGGCCGACAAGGCGTAGAACCAAGGGGTAACGAGGTAGCCGAGCACCGCGCCGAGCAGGACGAGAAACCCGGTCACGGTTCGTACCTGACGGTCCAGCGGGAGAATGAATTGTCCCCGGACCAGCGGTAGCCCGGCCTTTTCCCAGGCGAGCGTGCCCCCCTCGACATTCACGACGAGGTCGCCGTATCCAGCCAACGTGAAGGCCGCGCAAGCCTTTTCCGACCGGTTGCCTGACCGGCAGATCAGATAGAGCGGCTCCTCCCTGGAAACCCGGTCCGTCATGACTTCCTTGGGGTTGAGTGAGTGCAACGGCTGAGATCGGGCGAATGGGACGTGGGACGACCGGTATTCGGCCGGGGTCCGAACGTCGATCAACTCCACGTGCTTGCCGCTCTGGGATAGCTCGTGGAGTTGGCTGGTGGTAATCGTTCGGGCTCCGGCCTGGAATTGGGTGCTCATGAGGATCGTCGATCTCCAATCGTTCGCGCCGCGTTGTCGCGAACGGAGGTCAAGGTTTGAAGTAAGAGTAACCATCCTGCTGACGTCGGACGACTTCGAACGCTCCCGAGGGAACGGTGGTCACGGTCGGGAGCAAGTCCTCGGGGCGAATGGACCGTTGCCGCATCGTGTTCTCGCACGCGGCGAAACGAACGCCCTTCTTCTGAAGCGATTCGACCAGTCCGGCGTGAGTCGTCTTGGTCTTCTCCAACAGCACGATCCCGTCGGAGTGACAGACGACTTCGACTTCGCAGGCGGTCCCAACCGCGTCGGCGGCTTTGAGGATGTTCTCAACGTTCTTCAGGCCATGCCCCTGCCGGCCCACGTCGGCAAAATTGACGTGGACCACGACCTTCAGAGGCTTCTCCGACCCGAGTGATTCGCTCCCCCGCGCCCGAAGCGTGGCCGCGGTTCCTGCCAGCATGATGAAGGCCAGTGTCCATCCGCCAATATTCTTGAGACGCCCCAATCGTTGATACATCGTAAGGCCCTGCTCTCGGAGCTTCGTGATTCGAGTTCCGCCTCTGGACACGGCAACAGGCCATGCTATAATTAACTAGAGGACTGATCTACTATACTGCCACTCGGATATGCAATCAACCCCATGCAACTTACCATTCCCGACGAACTCCTGGATCGGGTCGCCGAGAAGTTTCGGATGCTGGCCGATCCGACACGGTTGTCGATCCTGCGTGCCCTGATGGCGGGAGAGAAGAACGTCGGCACCGTGGTCTCCGAGACCGGCCAGAACCAGGCGAACGTCTCCAAGCATCTGAAGATGCTGACCGAGGCCGGGATTGTCCGGCGCCGCAAGGCGGGTCTTCAAGTGTTCTATTGTCTCGACGATCCCTTGGTCGACAAGCTCTGCTCGCTCGTTTGCGGCGCGATTCTCGAAGAAGCTAAAGTCGAGCTTGATAAGAACCGGAAGATGCTCAAGACCTGGAATAAATCCTAGTCGATGATTGTTGACGCAGGCTCGCGGTTCACAAGCCGCCGTCCTTGAACAGTCGATAGGCCTTATATCCTCCGGCCAGGTTGACAGGATCGCGACCCTCTTGAAGCAGCAAGCGGGTCGCGATGTACCCGCGTTGGCCGGCCTGGCAAGTCACGACGATCCGGCGATCGGTCGGCACTTCGCATAACCGTCCGCGGAGTTCGTCCAGGGGGACGTTCACGAATCCCGGAATCGCCCCCTCGGCGAATTCCGACGACGTCCGAACATCGAGAAGGAAGGGCGACGGCATCGCGGCAGGCGTCGGGAACTCCAGATCCTCCGTGAAGACCTGGGGACAGTCACCTCGAACGACATTCGAGGCGACGAATCCCGCCATGTTGATCGCGTCCTTTGCCGACCCGTACTGGGGAGAGTACGCCAATTCCACCTCTTCAAGGTCGAAGACGGTCATCCCATTCTGCAACGCGATGGCCAGGATGTCGATTCGCGTGTCGACCCCGTCCGCGCCGACCACTTGCGCCCCTAACACTTTACCGTCGTCGGGCGTGAAGAGCAGCTTGATGGTCATCGGTTTCGCGCCGGGGTAATACCCGGCGTGCTGGTTGGGATGGACGTAGATCTTGTTGAACGGCCGCCCAGCGCGTCGGAGTGACTTCTCGCTCTCGCCGCTGGCTGCGGCCGTGATGTCGAAGACGCGGACGATGGCCGTCCCTTGCGACCCACGATAGCGGCTCTCTCGGCCGAAAATATGGTCGGCGGCAATTCGTCCCTGCCGGTTCGCCGGCCCCGCCAGGGGAATCTGGACGGGTTCGCCGGTCACAAAGTTTTTGACCTCGACGACGTCGCCGACCGCGTAGATGTCGGGATCGCTGGTTCGCATGTGTTCATCGACGCGTACCCCTCCCCTGGGTCCGATATCGATCCCGGCCTCGACTGCCAGAGCGCTTTCCGGTCTCACACCGATACCCAGCAGGACGAGCTGCGAGGGAAGACGATCGCCCGACTTGAGGACAACGCTCACGCCTCCCGGCATTGGTTCAAACGCCTCGGCCGAAGTTCCGAGTTTCAGCGTGACCCCGTGTCTGCGCAACTGGTCGGCGATTGGGGTGGTCATCTCGCGGTCGAGCGGTGGCAAGACCTGGTCTTGCAATTCGACCACGGTCGTCCGGATTCCGCGTCGCACGAGGTTCTCGGCGAGTTCCAGACCGATGAAGCCGGCCCCGACAATCACCGCATCAGCGATCCCCTTGTCAACCCGGGCCTTGATCCGGTCGACGTCTTCCAGGTTCCTCATCGTGAAGATTCCCGGAAGGTCGATTCCGGGAATCGAGGGACGAAGCGGCACGGCTCCGGTGGCGAGGATCAGCTTGTCGTATGGCAACTCGTAGACCTGTCCGCTTGTTAGATCC
>JAJYCH010000607.1 GCA_021778575.1 Planctomycetota bacterium | reverse complement strand
CGGGGGAAACGATCATGATCAAGCCTCGAAACAGAGTTGGTGAACGACAACGGCACCAACGTCATATTTCGCGATTGGGGCGGCGGGTTAACACACTTTCCGACGGATTCGGCCTGGCCAAGTTGTCCCATCCCAAACCCCCGGCGGGAATCTGAATGTTCCCGTTGGACTCCTACGCCAGATTTCTCTCCAATTGAAATGAAGATTCCGATTCGGCATTGTTATGATACCATTGCCAATGATCTCTCGATGAGGGCTGCCATGATGCCGACCGCGAAGCCAAGAGCGACCGATGCCGCAGGGATCTGAGGGGGACATTCAAATGGCCCATCGAGATTTACGAGGATTACGGTGACTGGGGCGATCAGGCGGGGTGGAAATCTGAAGCGGACCTTCCGTTTCGTTGAGGCGACGTCGTGGTTCTGCTGGGTAGCTCCTGGACGATCAGGCCGATAATCGACTCGTTCTTGAGAGTTCGGTCAGGGAACTGTAAGATGAAGTCTGTTGTGCGCGATGGGATGAGGGCGTCATGGCAAACTTCACTCCGACCCAGGGGCGATACCTGGCGTTTATTCAGGCCTATACGGCCTTGCACGGCTATCCTCCCGCCGAATCGGATATCGCCGCAGCCTTATGCGTGTCGCCGCCGTCGGTCAATCAGATGGTGAAGATGCTTGAAAAGAAGGGGCTGATCCTTCGCCATCCGGGACAGGCTCGTTCGCTCGAGATTCTGATTCCGGAAGACGAGATTCCGCCGTGGAACAAGCGCAAGCAGGCAAAGAGTCCGGCGAGCCTGGGTCATCGGCCGGCCCGAATGGCCGCGAAACCGGCGGGACCTCCGGCGAATCTGTTTGTCGTCTCGGTCTTCCTCAGGAGTGGGCCGATCCCTGAGAAATTCGCCAGTAAGGAAGTCAGCCGCGTGATCGAGATCCGTGGCGACCAGACTCTCGAACAACTGCATCAGGCGATCTTCAACGCTTACGACCGCGAGCAAGAACATCTTTACGAGTTCCAGTTCGGCAAGCGTCCCTTCGACCCCGCCGGGCCGAACTATGGAATTCCTGATCCGACGGCCGGGAAGAAGGGGCGGGGGGATGCTCGGACCACAACGCTGGACGACCTGGATTTGAAGCCGGAGCGGGCCTTCGGTTATTGGTTCGACTTCGGCGATGATTGGTTTCATCAGGTCCAGGTGGATCGGGTCGAGCAAGCCATCCCGACCGTCACTTATCCTCGGGTCATCAAGCGAGTGGGCAAGTCTCCGCCGCAGTATTCCCAGTGATCACCGAGTAGGAACGATGCCGAAATCCAAGAAAGACAAACCAGGCGATTCGACCACGGTCGAGTGGTTGGCCAGAGCGATTGGAGAGGCGACGAAGTCGTCGAAGTTCTGCGTCGACGGTGTCCTGCCGGTTCTTGATCCCGGCCTTGAAGTCGATGAATTGGGTCCGATCACGCTGCCGCTGAAACCAGCGGCGGTCAAGAAACTTATCGCTCGCTGCCAGGCTGCTCCCTATGGCAAGGGAACGCGAACGCTCGTCGACCCGACGGTCCGCAAGACGTTCGAGCTCGACCCGAAGAATTTTCGCCTTGGCGACGCCTGGAACTCAGCCATCGACGAGGCCACGCGAACCGTCGCCAAAGAGCTTGGACTGCCCGAGGCTCGGCTGGAGGCTCGGCTCTACAAGCTGCTGGTTTACGAGAAGGGCGGGTTCTTTCTGCCGCATCGCGACAGCGAGAAGCACGATCGGATGGTGGCGAGCTTGATCGCCGTCCTCCCCAATCGGTTCGATGGTGGCAGGCTCGTTGTTCGCCACGGCGCCCTTAAGCAGAAGTTTGCGTTTGCGGAAGCGGCGGCCGGCAAGATGCCCTGTTACGCCGCGTTCTACGCGGACTGCGAACACGAGGTCGAGCGGGTCTATTCCGGAGTCCGAATCTGCCTGGCCTACAACCTGGTTCTGGCCGCGAATGTCGAGAAATCTGCGGTAAGTTCCGCCCCGTCCGATTCGGCCGACCTTCTGGCCCTGGCGCTCGAATCGTGGGTTGCGAAGCAATCGGCAGAGCCGCTGGTCTTCGCTCTGGAGCATCACTATACCGAGCGTGGGTTGTCGCTGGATCTCCTGAAAGGGGCTGATCGCCAGCTCGCGGACGTCGTCGTGTCGGCGGCCGAGCGGGCGGATTGTCTGGTGCATCTCGCACAGGTCACGCGGCATCTGTCGCAATTCGCCGACGATGGGAGCTTTGGCGACGGGTATTCTCGCTACCGCCGCGCGTCGAGGCGTCATGAGATCGAGATTGGCGAGACCTACGAGGACGAACTGAGCGGGGCCGAGTGGGCTGATCTCGACGGAGCGAAGCAGCCCTGGGGCACGATCGGATTCCGCCTGTCGGCCATCGTCTCATCGACACCGATCGACGCCTGGAAACCGACGACCGAGGAATTCGAAGGCTACACCGGCAATGCCGGCAACACCCTTGACCGCTGGTATCATCGGTCGGCAATCGTGGTCTGGCATCGCGATGATCATTTCGAGGTGGTCGCAAGTTGCGGGGTGGTCGGCAGCATCCCCTTGTTCCGCTCGATGGCCGCGAAGCTGGCCAAGACGCCCAAGAAACGGCTCGAAGCGGCGCGGAATGACTGTATTCGTTTCGCCCACGCGATCATCGCCCGATGGCCGAGACAACTCCTCGGATACTGGCATTCCATCGAGGAGTCATCCCCTCTCGACGGCTTTCCGAAGTCCCTGCTGACGCTCCACGATCGGGACACGGTCGCCCTTTTCCTGACGAAATTGGTGAATTGGGACGAGATGCTGAAACTGGATACGTTGATTCTGTCCGCGTGCCGCGAATTCGGCTGGGGAGCGTTCGCCGACGAATTGAAGCAGTTGATCATGTCTCGGCCGGATCATCCGACACCTCGCGAAATTCCCTTCCGGGACGTCGAGTGGCTCTCGGCCCTTTGTTGCGATCCGACGACCGACCCGGACAAGTCGACGCTCACTCGCGAGCTTTGCAAATTGGCCGTCGAACGGTTCTGCGAACCGCAACCGGCGCATGCCTCGACCCGATATCGCCAGGAAGCGACCATTCCGGAAAAATCGCTGCCGCTGCTGCTCCAGGCGCTGACGGTCAGCGGCCTTGACGAGCAACTGGCGAGCGTTCTCGGGTACGTGGTGCAATCGCCCGATGCGTTCAGCCTGGACATTTGCCAGGTTCCCGCCCTGAAATCGCTGATCCCGTGGTCGAAGACTCAGTTCGGCTCGGTCCCGCCGCGACTGGCGGACTGGCTCGACTTCGTCCGACGACGACTCGAAACGTCGACCGCCCGGAAGCCGGAGTCGCCGAGAGATTGGGCTCGGCCCGCCGTCGTGGACTGCGCCTGCCCGTTTTGCTCGCGAATCAAGGCGTTTCTTGCCGACCCCTCGAACGAGGTCATCCGGATTCCGGCCCCGGAATATACGCGTCAGCATATGATCGTAAATATCAACCGGCACCAGTGCGACGTCAAAGACACTCTGGACCGTACCGGCAGACCCTATTCCCTGGTGCTCACAAAGACAACCGGCTCATTCGATCGAGCCCTCAAGCGATTTGAAGCCGACCGTCGACTCTTGAATGAGTTGCCGAGTACGTCCTGATTCTTTCCGGTGTCAGCTCGCATTTCCGAATGTCTAAAATGATCTGACATTGCGCCAAGAAGCTCGGAAGAGGAGGACAGCTTACCGCTCGAAACCTTTTGTCGGAACCCTGCGGGTCGCCAATCCCGTCCGGTAGAGCTGGGCCAGCAG
>JAJYCH010000606.1 GCA_021778575.1 Planctomycetota bacterium | reverse complement strand
TCCATGGTGGGCCCAGCCCACCCCACGACAACCTGACTGCGGGGGTTTACGGAAATCGGCATGAAGTATCTGGTCACCGGCGGCGCGGGATTTATCGGCAGCCACCTCTCCGAGCGGCTCCTGGCCGAGGGGCACCGCGTTCTGGTCCTCGACGACCTGAGCACCGGGCGCTATGAAAATATCGCCCACCTCGAAGGCCGGGCCAACTTCGAGGTCCGGGTCGCCAGCGTGACCGATCCGGCGATCGTCGAGCGGTGCGTCAACGAAGTGGAAGGCGTCTTCCATCTCGCCAGCGCCGTCGGCGTGAAACTGGTGGTCGATCAGCCGGTCAAGACGATCGAGACGATCGTCGGCGGGACCGACAACGTCCTCAAGTTCTGCGCCCGATACCGTCGACCGGTTCTCTTGACCTCAACCAGTGAGGTCTACGGTAAATCCGAGAAGATCCCGTTTGCCGAGGGGGACGATTGCGTGATCGGCCCGACCACCACCCGCCGCTGGGCTTATGCCTGCGCCAAGGCGCTCGACGAGTTCCTGGCGATGGCCCACTGGAACGAGTCGCGCCTGCCGGTCGTGATCGCCCGGCTGTTCAACACGGTGGGGCCTCGCCAGACCGGCCGTTATGGGATGGTGATCCCTCGGTTCATCGAGCAAGGGCTGGCCGGCGAGCCGATCACGGTCTTTGGCGACGGCACGCAATCACGCTGCTTCGCTCACGTTCTCGACGTGGTTGGAGCACTTGTCAAACTGATGGAAACCCCGGCGGCCAGGGGGGATGTGTTCAATATCGGCAATGCCGAGGAAGTGACGATCCTTCAGCTTGCCGAGCGGGTCCGAACCTTGACGGGCTCGAAAAGTACGATCCGGCTGGTCCCGTACAGCCAGGCGTTCGCGGCCGGTTTCGAGGATATGGTCCGCCGGGTGCCCGACCTGGCGAAGGTCCGTCGGATGATTGATTATCGACCGACCCGAAACCTCGACCAGATTCTCGACGACGTCCGGGCCGAACTCACGACCGACCGAACTTGAAGGGAAGCACCGTCATGGACGCCAGCCTCTTGACCGACGAACTGACGGAATCGATCCGGGGGTACTTCGCCGACGACTCGTCGCGAATGACGATGATGGCCGCCCGGAAGTTCGCCGTTCCCGAACAGGCGGTCGTTGACGCGCTGGTCGGGCACTGGCCAGTCGTCCGGCTCCGCCCGGGGGTCTTTCGCGAGCTGGTGGAAAGCCTGCCCAAACTGGGTCTGATGCGGGTGTTCGTCCGGAGCCGGGCGGCGGTGATCGAGTCCGTCGGCGAGTTCGGCGGCTTCAGCGAGACCGGCCCGTTCTTCAACGTTCAGACCGACACGCTCGACATGCACATCATGCATGCCGAGATCGGCCCGATTTACTCGGTCCGGAAGGTGGGTCACGACTCGGACTTCATCACCCACTCGTTCCAGTTCTTCGACCATCAAGGCGACGCCGCGTTCAAAGCCTTTCTCTGGGAAGACTATCCCAAGGTCCCACCCCACCGGGTCGAAGCTTTCGAGGAGTTGACCGCCCGATTCGCGGAGGTTTGACGCCATGACCGGCGCGATCGTCCTTTGCGGCGGCCGGAGCCGGCGGATGGGTCAGCCCAAGGCCTGGCTCCCGTTCGGGCCGGAGGTCCTGCTTCAGCGGGTCGTCCGGATTCTGCGCGACCAGGTGGGACCGGTCGTGGTCGTGGCCTCGGCCGATCAGAATTTGCCGATTTTGCCCGAGTCGGTCGTCGTCGCGCGCGACGTGATCGCCGACCAGGGTCCGCTTCATGGCCTGGCCACGGGGCTCCGGGCCATTCCGCCGAAGACGGAACTGGTTTATCTGACGGCGACCGACGCTCCGTTTCTTCAGCCCGGCTGGATCGGTCGACTCGTCGAGTTGATCGGCCCGGCCGACCTGGCGATCCCCGCGAACGAAGTTCTGTGCTACCCGCTCGCCGCCGTCTACCGGGCTGGTCCGACACGGATTGAAGCCGATAATCTTCTGGCCCAGGGACACAGACGCCTGCTTGACCTGACCGGGCGACTCCGGACGATCCGGGTCGATCCCGAGGATCTGCGAGCGATCGACCCCGACCTGGAGACTCTTGAGAATCTGAATACTATTGAGGAGTACGAACAAGCGCTCCGATCGAGGGATCGAGACCGGTCCGAACGGGCTCGTCGATCAGACGCTTGATTTCGATGCCATGCTTGCTTTAGAATCCCCTTGTTGGGGCTCGTTAGATTCGACTTGTCTCGGGTGGGCCGCAGTCTTTTCGGACAATTCTTCCAGGCTTGCCCAGCCCGTGGCTCAATACAAAAAAGTCGGTTGATGAACGTCAGAATTTCTGGCGAATCATTCAACCACTTGGCGGAAGCGGTCGCGGTCTTAGAATAGTGAGGTAGGAAGCTTCGGCGAGGATTATCCCCAACTCGCCCACCGGAGTGTCTCTCGGCCCGACCCAGCGGTCGGACCGGATCATTCTCGGGGGAGGCATGGTCCGACCGGCTCGAACTGTCGTATCATGCTTGGAGAGCGAGATGTTCAGTAGAGTCCCAGACCGGGAATGGCCCCGGTCGCCCCGTCGGAGTCGACCGCATGTATGAGCGCTTCACCGATCGTGCTCGTAAGGTGATGCAGCTGGCCAATCAAGAGGCCCAGCGCTTTAACCACGAGTACGTCGGCACCGAACATCTCTTGCTTGGCCTTGTCAAGGAAGGCAGCGGCGTCGCCGCGAACGTGCTCAAGAACCTCGATGTCGACTTGCGGAAGATCCGGGTCGAGGTTGAGAAGATCGTCCAGTCGGGTCCGGACATGGTCACGATGGGGAAGCTTCCCCAGACCCCCCGTGCCAAGAAGGTGATCGAGTACGCGATCGAGGAAGCCCGCAACCTCAACCACAATTACGTGGGGACCGAACACCTTCTGCTCGGACTCCTGCGAGAGCAGGAGGGCGTGGCCGCCCAGGTGTTGATGAACCTCAATTTGAAGTTGGAAGAAGTGCGCGAGGAGGTGCTCAACTTGCTCGGTCACGGTATGGACGCAGGCAGCGGAGGCAGCGAGGGGGGAGAACGCGCTTCCGCCAAGGGTGGAAAGTCCAAGACCCCCGCTCTGGACTCATTCGGCCGAGACTTGACCGACCTGGCCCGGCAAAGCAAGCTGGACCCGGTCATCGGCCGCCAAAACGAAATCGAGCGGGTCGTTCAGATCCTCTCGCGCCGGCAAAAAAACAACCCGGTCCTCCTCGGCGAGGCCGGTGTCGGCAAGACGGCGATCGTCGAAGGGCTTGCCCAGATGATCATCGAGGGGAACGTCCCCGAACTGCTCCGCGACCGACGGATCGTCGTGCTCGACCTGGCGATGATGGTCGCCGGCACGAAGTATCGCGGTCAGTTCGAGGAGCGGATCAAGGCCGTCATGAACGAGGTTCGCCGCGCCAAGAACACCATCCTGTTCATTGACGAGCTGCACACGCTCGTCGGTGCCGGTGGTGCCGAAGGCGCGATCGACGCCTCGAACGTCCTCAAGCCGGCTCTCGCCCGCGGCGAGGTCCAGTGCATCGGCGCCACCACTCTCGACGAGTACCGCAAGTACATCGAGAAGGATAGCGCCCTCGAACGACGGTTCCAGACGATTGTCGTCGAACCGCCGAGCAAGGCCGAAGCCCTCGAAATCCTCCGAGGTCTCCGAGACCGGTACGAGTCGCACCACCGGGTTCAGATCACCGACGAGGCCCTCGAAGCCGCCATCGAGTTCTCCGACCGGTACATCACCGGCCGTTGCCTGCCCGACAAG
>JAJYCH010000605.1 GCA_021778575.1 Planctomycetota bacterium | reverse complement strand
ATGATAGAACTTCAGCGCGTCGAGGGCTCCAGCGACGAAGACGTCGTCGCTTCCGACATCGCTGAGGATCACGCGATCTCCCTCTTTCGGCGCGAATCCTGGCTGCTGTTCGGGTATCGTGGGGGCAGCTAGACCGCTCCGGAACGAGACCGCGACCCACTCGCCGCCGAACCGGATCTTCCGGAACGACTCCGCTGAAACCGGCGGCCCCGGCTGCGATCGTGGGCCGTCCGAACAGCCCGCGCCCACCGTCAGGCTCAGTACCAACATCAATGCCATCGTACCAGTGACGCGGCTTATCTTGTCGCGTTTGGCTGATCCGTCCATGCACGCACCGCCTTCCGTGTGGGCCGGAGATTCTGGGTCGTGCCGAGTATACTGACTCGGCCAATCGCCGCAACGGGACTCGACGCTGGCAGATCGGCTCTTGAACGCTTAAGATCCAACAGAGTTTCAACAACGGCTAGCCGTGATTCCGATCGACTTCATCTCTTGCGAGGTTTCCGACCATGCGTCACGTGGTTCTTGTTCTGGCGGGGCTCGTCGTGCTCGCGCCGTTTGCCCGGCCGGCCCGGTCGGAAGAGCCGTTGCGAGTGGCGACGTTCGCGGTCGATGCCTCGCCGCCGGTCGGTAGTCCGTTGGCTTATGACCCAACCAAGGGGGTGGCCCATCCGCTCAGTTGTCGAGGGGTCGTTCTGATCGGCGGCGGCGGGCCGGTGGTGCTGTGCGCGGTTGATTGGATCGGGATCGGCAACGACGGCCAGACCGAATTTCGCGAGGCCCTGGCGAAGGCCGCGGGGACGACGCGTGACCGGGTCGCCGTCCACACCTTGCACCAGCACGACGCTCCGGCGTGCGACTTCACGGTCGACAGGATGCTGGGCGAGCAAGGGATCAACCGCGAGGTCTTCGACGCGGCGTTCGAGCGTGACGTGATCGCCCGGGCGTCGAAGGCGGTCAAGGAGTCTCTGGCCCAGGCCAGGCCGGTCAGTCACGTCGGAATCTCGCAGGCGGATGTCGAGCAAGTGGCCTCGAACCGGCGGATTTTCGGTCCCGACGGCAAGGTCAAGGCGGTTCGCTACACCGCTTGCCCCGACCCGAAATTGCGTGACGAACCGCTGGGTACGATCGACCCCAAACTGAAAATGATCACATTCTGGAATGCCGATCAACCGATCGTCGCGCTCACCTATTACGCGACCCATCCGCAGAGCTATTATCGGACCGGGCTGGCCAATCCCGACTTTCCCGGGATCGCCCGCGACCAGCGCCAGGCGTCGACCGGAGTCCCTCACATCCATTTTGACGGCGCGGGGGGAAACATCGGCGCGGGCAAGTATAACGATGGCTCGCACGGGAACCGTCAGATTCTCGCCGATCGCGTCGCGCAAGGAATGGCCAAGGCGTTCAGCTCGGTCGAGAAGTTCCCGATCCGGTCGAGCGACCTCGGCTGGAAGTCCGAGGCCGTCGCCCTGCCGGTCGCCGCGCATCTCGACGAGAAGACGCTGGTCGCCACGCTCGAAAATCGATCGGCCAAGGTGACGGAGCGAGCCAAGGCGGCGAACGACCTGACCTGGCTCCGCCGTTGCCGGTCGGGCGGAACGATCGACGTCTCGTGCCTGAAGCTCGGCCCGGTCCGGCTGCTCCACTTGCCTGGCGAGCTGTTCGTCGAATATCAACTGGCCGCTCAGGCCGACCGTCCCGACAAGTTCGTCGCCGTCGCTGCCTATGGCGACTACGCGCCGGGGTACATCGGCACCGAGGTTGCCTACGCCGAAGGAGGCTACGAGACCCAGCCGAGGTCGTCGCTGGTCGCCCCCAGGGTCGAGCATGTCCTGACCGCAGTGATCCAGCGATTGCTCCGCGACTGAGTTCGGCGGGCCCATTTCGTTGCCACGGCTGATTTTATGAACCAGTGAAATTCCCAGTAAATCTCGGTATTTATCTTATGAACGGTCTCCGAATCATTGCCTTCCTGACGCTTCTCGCAGTCGGCTCCGTCAGCTTCGCGGGGGACGACGACCTTGCCGCGCTCTTGCCCAGGATCAAGCCGCTCACGCCCGAGGCGGCTGCTCGATCGTTCCAGATCCACGCCGGATTTAAGCTCCAAACGGTGGCGAGCGAGCCGGCCGTGACCGACCCGGTCGCGGCCTGTTACGACGCCGACGGACGGCTCTACGTCGTCGAGATGCGCGGCTATCCTTATCCCGAGAACAGCCCGACCGGGTACGTCCGGCGGCTCGAAGACGTCGATGGCGACGGCAAGTTCGAGCGGTCGACGATCTTCGCTCCCGGGTTGTCATGGCCGACGAGCGTGGTCCCGTATGATGGCGGCGTGTTCATCGCGGTCGCTCCCGAGATTATTTATGCGAAAGATCTCGATGGCGATGGCGTGGCCGACGTCCGCAAGGTGATGTTTCGTGGGTTTGGCGTCCAGAACGTCCAGGGGTTGTTCAATGGTCTGGTCTGGGGCACGGATGGCTGGATTTACGGGACGTCGGGCAGTAACGGCGGGGTGATCGAGAACCTCTCCCGACCCGACGCGAAGCCAGTCTCGGTCCGAGGACGTGACTTCCGGTTTCTCCCCGACGGTTCGAGGTTCGAGGCGATTTCCGGCGGCGGCCAGTTCGGCCACAGCTTCGACGACTGGGGCCACCGATTCACTTGTATGAACAGTAATCATGTTCGTCAGATTATTTTACCATCGCGTTATCTCGAACGGAATCCGAGCCTGGTCGACGTCAAGGTCGTGGACGACATCGCCGAGGAGGGTCCCGCCGGCCCCGTTTTCCGGATCAGCGCGGCCGAACCCTGGCGGCTGGTCCGGACCCGTCAGCGAGCGGCCGACCCCGTCATGGCGAAGAAGCTTCCGCCCAATGAGCTGGTGCCGATCGGTTTCTTCACCTCGGCGACCGGCGTGACCATTTATCGAGGCAACGCCTTTCCGCCCGAGTATCGCGGCAACGCCTTTATCGGCGACGTCGGCGGAAACCTGGTCCATCGGAAAACCTTGACGCAACAAGGCGCTGAGTTTCACGCGAAGCGAGCGGACCCGGGCGTCGAATTCCTCGCTTCGACCGACAACTGGTTCCGGCCGGTCAGCTTCGTGAACACTCCCAGCGGCACGCTCTTGATCCTTGATATGTACCGCGAGACGATCGAGCATCCGTTCTCGATCCCCGAACCGATCAAGAAGCACCTCGACCTGACCAGTGGCAAGGATCTCGGCCGGATCTATGATCTCGTGCCGGAATCGGGATATCAGCACCGGAGGCCCGCGCTCGGTCGGGCGACCAGCGCGACCCTGGTTCAGACGCTGGCTGATCCGTCGAGCTGGTGGCGCGAGGCGGCCCAGCGGCTCTTGATCGAACGCCGGGCGGTCGAGGTCATTCCCGATCTGAAGGCACTGGTCCGCGACCGGCCGACTGCGCTCGGTCGGGTCCATGCTCTCTGGACCCTGGCGGTCTGGCAGGCGCTCGATGCCGACGATCTCGTGCTCGCCGGCAAGGACCCCGAGCCCGGTGTCCGCGAACAGGCCGCGAAACTGGCCGAAGGGGCTCTGCTGACGCTTGCCCACAAGGCCAGACTTGATCCTCTCGAAACTGCTGCGGCAACGCCCCGGATTGATGAAATTCCTTTCGAGTCGGAACACCGCTTCATGGCCACGCTCAACCATGACCATGCCGGGCGTGGCTTCATTTATCTCAAGGGTGCGCCGGAGCGCGTGCTGGCGCTGTGCAAAACGCAGCGCAGCGCCGGCGGCGAGGCGCCGCTCGAACCCGATTTCTAGCATGCGCGCATGGAGGC
>JAJYCH010000604.1 GCA_021778575.1 Planctomycetota bacterium | reverse complement strand
CAACTTTAACGGGGCCGGCCTCTCGGGCTATAACGAGGTGATGCTGATGCCGGGACAGACTCCGGCCTCGGTCTTCGGCGGCACCTACTCGTCAGCCGACATGCCGATCTCGGGGCAACAGGCGCTGGTGAACTTCGTCAAGGCGGGGGGTGGCCTGGTCACCGGCGAGGAACTCACGGACCGATCTGGCAGCCCTTTCCATGCGTTCCAGACTCTTTCGACGGCTCTACCGGCCATGCCTTCGACCATCAACACCGGGAACGTCGGCCTGACATTCTCAAGCCTGACCAATGATCCGATCTTGAACAAGGGATTGCCGTCGACCTTCAGCTTCTCGGGAAATACCAACTTCGGAATCACCGAGACCTATTTCTTGCCCAAACCGGGCGCCACTCCATTGTTTACCACCAATCAGTGGACGAGCAGCTTTGGTGGTTACGGGACGGCCTATGGCGCCGTCGCCTGGAATTACGGCCAGGGTCGAGTGATCAGCCTGTCGACGATGTCGAACAACACCGAACTGGCCGACCCGAACTACGCCCAGCTCCTTCGCAACGCGGCCAACTGGGCCACCGATAGCGCGGGCACTCCGCCGGTCGAGTCGCTCCCCTTGCCCCCACCCACGACGGCCCCCGAGCCAGCCACCCTGATCGTCGTCGGCCTGGGGATCGTTGGATTCCTCGGCTCTCGCCGATTCCGGGGGTAAGCCCGATCAACCCCGGCCGTCATCGCCGAGGAGATGCTTGCTCGACTGAAGAATCCGGTGCTGGCGGGTTCGCGCCAGGGTCGAGGTCGGTTCGGCCTTCCCCTTCAGGTCGGCCAGGTTGGCCTGGCAAAACGGGCACTCGACCACCTCGATGTGAAACTGGAGATAGGCGGCCAGTTCGGGGTCGAGAGCATCGAGCAGAAGACTCCCAAGCTGCTGACGGCTCGGACAGGTCAACCGCGACCGCCGCCAGATCGCTCCCAGGCTATGCAGTCCGACCTCGGTCCGGTTCTGGCGGACGTCTTCGAGCTGCGCCCGGAGTTCGGCCGAGTCACGCAGGGCTTTCTCGACCCGGGCCAGGGTTCCCGGCGGGAGTTCGTCGAGGAGGTAAGCCCGGAGCGTCTCGGGATCAATGCTCGGGGCCTCTGATTGGGCTTCGTGTTCGCCGGACATCGGATCAGCCCTCGCCCAGGTGTTCAAGACTCAGGCCCGAGCGCCGGGCCATTTCTTTGAGCCGACCGATCGTCTGGAATTTGTAGCTGGCCACCGCTTGCTCGGTCAGATCCAGGTATTTGGCCACGTCTTTGTTGGCCCACCCCTTGACGATCAGGAGTTCGAGACAGCGGAGCCGGTCGAAGTCGGCCTTGGCGAGCCACTCGCGAACGAGTTGCCCCATCGATTCGGTCAGCAGGCGTTCCTCGGCCTCGCGGCGCTCGCCGCTCCGGGCGATGCTCGACGCGGGGCGGGCTCCGCCTGGGACTTCTTCGAGCGGTCGTCCGTGGTCGTCCGAGCCGAACTGATCGATCGGCCGCCGCCCCTGTTTGCGAAGGTGGTCGGTCAGCTTGTGGGCGGCGATCGAGAAGAGATACGCTTCCATGTCGCGCTTCTCGTCGTAGTGCGGCAGACTGGTCAGGAAGCCGACAAAGGTCTCCTGAACCACGTCCTCGCTGGCCGCGCGGTCGCGCAGGCGGCTATCGACGAAGGCAATCAGGCGGCCTTCGAACCGTTCGATCAACTGGCGCCAGGCTCCAGCGTCGCCGTCGCGAACCTGGCGGATCAAGAGGGCTTCGGTGTCCGACGTCGGCATCGATTAGCTTGCCCTTCGGGCTGCAACGATCGGGGTCAGGAACGCCGAGATTTATTCTAATCGGTGACAGGGTGGCTTGCCTATGCCCCGATCCGAGTCATTTCGGGGATGGGTCGATTTCGCGATCAACTACGGCTGAGACCGGCTTGCCTGGTCCAGTGGTTCGTCAAACCAGGAGTGATTTGACGATTTCTTGAGGCGACCCGATGACCAGAGCCCGTGATTTCCCCAGTACACTCCCCAGGCACCGAGAAGAATAGCGACCGAGAACACGAGCCAGCCACCCAGCGACTCCAGAAACGTCGAGGATTTTTCCAGGGCAATCGCCAGGATCAAGGGGGAGGCCAGCACGCCGAGGAACCCGTGACACCGCGCGATGGTTCGCCGATCTTGATCAAGACGCTCGGATCGATTGCGGGTTCTCATCGTCGCCCATCGCCTCAGGCATCCGACATTGTTTCAATAATCAAACGCGTCGCCCTTGCCCGGCTTCGCCTCGGGCCAGTGGGCCTCGCGATAATTCTGGAACAGCCAGGTTCCGACCGGGGCGAGAACGATCAGCAAAATCGCCCAGATCAACTTGTCGTTGTGGCCGGGGAAGGCGTCGTCGCGGAGCCTCATCAAGAAGGTGAACTCCTTGAACCAGGCCTTGGCGAACAGCACGAACGCGGCCAGGAACGCCAGGGTCAGAACCAGCGGCATCAGGGGCAGGATCATGATCGCGAAGATCACCACCAGCGCGATTTGCCACCCTTCGGCCTGGCGAAACCAGCCGGTCGTCCAGCGGACCCATTCGTTGATCTGTCGAGAAAGCGAGGCCATCGGAAGTTGCTCCATGGGTTTGTTCGGAACGATTGGATCAGGCCAGGAACCGATAAATCACGGTCCCCGCGACCCCCAGGCCGGCGGCGGCGGCGAACCGAAGACGGTTGGTGTAGTAACCCTTGGTCGCCTCGTCGGCCTTGATGTAACCGGAGAACACCGCCAGGGTCACCAGGGCCAGGGCGAGACCGCCGCCGAGCCGCTGCATCCGCTGGCTGGCCAGGTCGCGGTGATACATTCCGACGATCGAAGCTCGCTTACTGGGCGAGAAATTGAGCTTCTGGCCGGCCCGATAGAGCGTGAACAGACCGTCGATCCTGGTCGGTTCAGGGGTCGTCTTGGCTTCGGGCTCGATCAGGTTCCGCGTGACTTCTTGCATGTACGACGACTCGACCATTCTGTCGAGGACCGCGCCCGGGACCTTCCACGACGGCGGAACGTCGGCGGCGAGCCAGTCGCCGACGGCGAGCTCGACGTTCTGGCGGAGGTCTTGTTTGGCCCGTTCTTCCGACGCCGAGACCCGGCCGACGACGACCCGGAAGCCGAAGTTATCGATCTTCGAGTCCTCGTCGAGTTCCGTCAGCGGAAACCACGACGGCGGCGGGGTCCTGGGCGACTGAGCCAGCGTGATCTCGCCCGCCGGAGTCCGTTTGGCCCGGGCTCGCTCTTTCTTGTTCCGGGGAACGATCCGGATATCGGAGTCGTCGGGCGATACAGTCCCATTGTTGACAAACACGCGAGTGGCGGCCGGACCAGGCTGGAATGACTTCGGCAAGTCGTCCCGCCGAACCTCGGACAGGAGCCACGACGCGGCGAAGGCCGTCAGGGTCACGAGGATGAGCTTCTTCATCGCGGTCCAATCCTTAACCAAGGGTGCCGGTTTTGATCCTCATCGAGGATGTCGCCAGGGGGTTCTTCGCGTCGCTCGATCAGTTATTCCGAAGAACGGCGAACCGTTCGGTTTTGTAAAGGGGGCCGAGCCCATCCGGGCATCGTTATCTTCGATTTTCTCGTTGTTCCACGTCGATCCGTAGTGGTGGGTCGAGTGCAACGAGCCCCACCACGCATTCACGGTGGGGCTCGCTTAGGCTCGACCCACCCTGGTATGGTTGTCGTCGCAATTCTCATGACCACAGGCACTTACGAAAAGCCCATTAATTCCTTAGTCCTGGTCGTGCCTGGGGCGTGAGAATTGCCC
>JAJYCH010000013.1 GCA_021778575.1 Planctomycetota bacterium | reverse complement strand
CAGGGCACGCTCTACCCCGACGTGATCGAGAGCGGGGGCAGCCCCGATGCGCCGGCGGCGACGATCAAGCACCACCATAATGTCGGCGGGCTCCCCGCCGAGCTGGGCTTCGAGCTGATCGAGCCCCTCCGCGACCTGTTCAAGGACGAGGTCCGTCGGCTCGGCCTCGAGCTGGGCCTGCCCGAGTCCCTGGTCTGGCGGCACCCGTTTCCCGGGCCGGGACTTGCGGTCCGGTGCCTTGGCGAGGTGACCGCCGCACGGCTCGACGTCCTTCGCCAGGCTGATTCCATTTTCCTCGAAGAACTTGTCAACGCCGGACTTTATCGTCAGATCGGCCAGGCGTTCGCGGTGTTGCTGCCCATCCAGTCGGTCGGCGTGATGGGAGATGGGCGAACCTATGAAAATGTCATCGCGATCCGTTCGGTTGATACGGATGACTTCATGACCGCCGACTGGACCCGGTTGCCGCACGAACTTCTGGCCAAGGTCTCGACCCGGATCATCAACGCGGTGAAGGGGGTCAATCGGGTCGTCTACGACATCACCAGCAAGCCGCCGGCGACGATCGAATGGGAGTGACCGGTCGGACGCGAAGACCACGGCAAACAAATTCACGAGTCAATGGTCGCGCACGACCAGCATCAATGCCGGTCATGTCGCGAGATGGATGAAGCGGTGATAAGGCGACCGCGACCACCCGGGTGAGAGACATTTGACGGGTTCGAGTGGTCGAGTCATCGGTCATCAGCCGGTCTGCTCGAGGTTGACGAGACGGGGCCGACCGTTCCGGCCCTGACAATCCCCAGGGCGCGAAATCCGGTTCAGCCACAAAACCTGGCGATCTCGATCATCGGCTCAGGCTCAGGAGCGCGGCGGCATAGTTGACAATGTCGCCACGGGTTCGGGCGATCTCGGCGAGCCGATCGAGCCGACCGGCGGTCTGGCAAAGCTGTGTGATCGTCGGGCAGGCCAGCGCCGCGTCGGGCAGGTGGGCCAGATGATCGGCGGCAATGTCGAGGGCTTCGTCGTGACGACCGAGCCGGGTCAGCAAGCGAACCAGAATCTGCGCGGCGATGGCTTCGTCGCGACGATCAGGGTCGGCGGCGGGAAGTTTGGCCTGGAAGTGCGCAAGCCCCGCTTCAACATCCTGTCCGAGGACCGTCCGGAGATAAACAGCGTGGTCGGCGTAGAGATCCTCGAAGGGCGGGTCACCTTCGTAGCGATGGCGTTCGGAGAGGTTCCGGCCGTAGTCGGTCAGCCCGATTGCCAGAGCGATGGTCTCGGGATCGACCAGCAGAGGTGTGAGCCGGACCGTCGAGGCCAGATGCGAGACATCAAGGTGATAGGCCTCATCGACAAACAGCCATTCGCGACCAAGAATCAGCTCGGCGATCGACGTCCCTTCGGCGGGTAGAGGCTGGCCCCGTCGCGCGATCTCGGCCCGGAGGTTCGCCACGAGATCACTATGGAGTCGACGGACCAACCGGTCGGCGCAGGCGACTCGTATCGGCTCGTCGGGCGGGAGCGACTCGAACGCCGTGATCGCCGAACAGGTCCCATAATGGTCGAGGATCAAGCCAAAGCCTTTTTTCGGGTGAACACCCTGATTGAACGCCACTTCGATCACCTGGCCGATCCGGTCGTCAAGTTCGACCGGTTCGTAGGCATCAATCGCGGCGGCCACTGCTTCTTTCTCGGCAATCGCACGGAAATAAGCCCAGGCCGCGCCGATTTCCTGAGCCTCAAGCAGTCGGTTGCCGACCTCGCGGATCGCCTCGACGTACCGCTCCTCGTATTTTGTTCGAGTCGGTTCCGCGATCTCGGCGAGGGAACCGGTCATGAGCGGCGACAGGCCGAGATCGATCCGGGCCTGGAGCAGCCGCGCATCGAGCAAGGCGCGGAACTCGCCGCGTTCGGCCAGTTGCTCGGCCAACTGCTCAATCGCCTCGACCGGGCTCGACGCGAGCAAGGTTCTCTCTAGGCTCTCGAACAGCGCGTCGGGCTCGGTGCTCAGGCTCATCGTTTGACATCCTTCAACGGTTTTGGTTCGACCAGTGACTCGGCGAGGGAGAGGATCAAGGACGCTCCGGCCGCTTGACGATGCCTAACTTCACGGCTTCCGACTTATCCTCGGCGGTCCAGCAGCGAGTCTGGTAGCAGTCGACCATGATATCGCGAGCTTCCTCGACGGAGTCGGTCACGACCAGGAGCTTGAGGTCTTCCGGCGAGATCGTCCCCTCGGCGAGCTGGGTGGTCTCGATCCAGTCGAGCAACCCTCTCCAGTAAGCCTTGCCGAACAAGACGATCGGGAACCGCTTGATCTTGCGCGTCTGGACCAGGGTCAGCGACTCGAATAGCTCGTCGAGCGTGCCGAATCCACCGGGGAAAATAATGAAGCCATTGGCGTATTTGACGAACATCGTCTTCCGCACGAAGAAGTAGCGGAAGTTGATGGAAAGACTGGTGTAACGGTTTTCGAACTGCTCGAACGGCAGTTCGATGTTACAACCGATCGAGTAACCGCCGGCCTCGTAGGCCCCTCGGTTGGCCGCTTCCATCACTCCTGGTCCACCACCGGTAATGACGGCGAACCCGGCATCAGCCAGGGCGTGGCCCATTTTTCGGGCGGCGTCGTACATCGGGTGCTCCGGGCTGAACCGGGCGGAACCGAAAACGGCGACGGCGGCTCCTACTTCGGCCAGGGCGTTGATCCCGTGGACGAATTCTCCTTGAATCCGCAAGACACGCCAGGGGTCGGTATGCGTGAATGAACCCATCTCGGCCGACCGAGCCTGAGGCGACGCGGGACCCGAACGATTGAGAAGTTCCTCGTCCTCGGTCTTGCGTGGTTTCTTGCCGTTCTTGAGGTCGGGCAGTTCACCCGACCAGCGGTGCATCGGAGGCTCGACGGCTCGACTCGACTCCGTATCAGCGGTACTTTCCACCTCTTCGCGATCCATATCCAGAACCTTGCCATTCTCTCAAGAAGGAGACCACCATCCGGAACCATACCGGCCTGCGAGCCTCCCGACCTTCCCTGGGTCTGATGTAATGCTATTCTACCCGAACGGAAAAGAATCATCCTACCCTCAATGATACGCTGACAATCGTCTGAAGGGTGAAAGGGCGGAGGCCGATTGATCGGAACGGTTGTTTTTTTTCTGCCGGGCTTCGCAAATCGCCCGCTCTGGCTTATGATCGACCCTTTGATCAACGGCCGACCGGGCCGATTCCTTCCCACCCGAGCGCGGTATGGACCTCGTGAATTCCGATTCCCAGCTTCTTCACGACAGTCCGTTCCTGAAGGCCTGCCGCCGTGAACCCACCGACGTCACCCCGGTCTGGCTGATGCGTCAGGCCGGACGTTACATGGCGGAATATCGCGAGGTCCGGTCGAAGGTCACGTTTCTCGAACTCTGCAAGAATCCCGACCTGGCCACCGAGGTGACGGTCACCGCCGCCGAACGGCTGGGCGTCGACGCGGCGATTCTCTTCGCCGATATCCTGTTGATTCTCGAACCGCTGGGCCTCGACCTCGAATTCGCCAAGGGGGAAGGGCCGGTCATCCATAATCCGATCCGTGAATCCGCCGACGTCGACCGGCTCCGACGGATGGATGATGTCGCTCCACTCGATTATGTGCTCCAGGCCGTTCGCTCGATCCGGTCGGCCCTGCGTCCGACAACCCCGCTGATCGGTTTCGCCGGCGCGCCGTTCACTTTGGCCTGCTACGCGATCGAAGGAGGAGGCTCGCGGCACTATGAGAAAGCCAAGAGCTTCATGTATCGCGACCCCGGTGCGTGGAACGCCCTGATGACGATCCTCACCGACGCGACGATCGTCTACTTGAACGCTCAGGCCGCCGCCGGAGCCCAGGCTCTGCAACTGTTCGATAGCTGGGTCGGCACGCTCGGTCCCGAGGATTATCGCCGATTTGTCCAACCGCACATGCGACGACTGTTCGAATCACTCGATCCCACAACACCATCGATCCACTTCGGGACCGATACGTCGACGCTGCTGGAACTCCAGCGCGATTGCGGTGGACAGGTGATCGGTCTCGACTGGCGGATCGAACTGGCTGATGGTTGGAACCGGCTGGGTCCCGGTGTCGCGGTCCAGGGAAATCTCGATCCCGTGACACTCTTTGGACCATTCGCCGAAGTCGAGCGACAAACCCGACGAATTCTGGGTCAAGCGGCCGGTCGCCCCGGACATATCTTCAATCTGGGCCACGGGATCATGCCTCAGACCCCGGTGGATAATGTCTTGCGTCTAATTGAGCTTGTTCATGAGACCTCGTCGGCACATCGGGTCAAGTAGACATTGATAATTTTTTGAGCAAAGACTTGTCATCGCAACCGAACGATATAAGATTCATGAGAGATTTGAGACCCGGTGTCGATTTCCTCTACCTTCCCACCTTTCTCAACTCTCACCCTCTTTTGTTATTTTTTGTCTCGCCACGGCGCTTGCCAGCGAAGTAGTGTCCCCTCTTACTTCGTGAACCAGGACGTGTAAGCACCGTAATCTCTCCCTCGGTAGTCCTGGACATGCCGAATTTGCTTCATGAAGGAATTGATTTTCATGGTGAGTCGTCGTTCTTTTCGTCGTGGCTTCACGCTCATCGAACTGCTGGTCGTGATCGCGATCATCGCGGTTCTCATCGCGTTGCTCTTGCCGGCCGTTCAGGCCGCGCGTGAGGCCGCTCGTCGTGCCCAGTGCACGAACAACCTCAAGCAGATGGGGCTGGCCATCGCGAACTACGAAAGTGCTCAGGGCTCCTTGCCGATGGGCATCTCGGGTGGTACTCAGACCGTTAACATCAAGTACGGCGGACCCTGTACCAACACCGGTTTCACGATGAACGATTACCTGATCGCGTACCTGGAGCAGGGTAATACCTATTCCGCGATCAACTTCTCGCTCGCCTGGAACTACGGCGCTCAGAACACCGCCTGGGATACCCGGATCGCCGCCTTCAACTGCCCGTCGGACACGGTGGCCTATCAGGAGCCGATCGGGATCGTCCAGTTCGTGCAGTCGTCGTACTCTCCCTGCCGTGGTGCTACCGAGAATATTGCTTACAGTTGGGGTTCGAGCACATCCGCTCCGAACGCCAGCCGCTGCGGCGCGATCGATGGCGATGGCGTCTTCGGTACCGGCATCGCCTACAAGATCTCCGATATCACCGACGGCACCAGCAACACGATCTCGATCGGCGAGACCTCGCGCTTCTTGCAGGATACGACGGTTAATTCGCCGTTCAATTTCGGCAACACTTCCGGTTATTGGGGTGGTCCGGGGATCGCGGGTTGGGCCAACGACGTCCGGATCACCGGAGGTGCCTACACGGTCCCGAAGATCAACTCTCCGCCGAATACCACGTCGGCAAGTTCGGCAATCGGGAATTGCGGCGGTCCGTTCGCGGTCCCACAGTACGGTAATCCGATCGGCTGGTCAGCCGCCCCGGCTTGCCAGAACCTGGGTCAGTTCGGCTTTCGGTCGCAGCATCCCGGCGGGGCGAATTTCGCTTTCTGCGACGGCTCGGTCCGGTTTCTCAAGTCCACGACGAATACCACGATACTCCAGTCACTCGGAAGCCGGAACCTGGGCGAAATCGTGAGTTCCGACGCGTACTGAGTTCTCGTGGCTCACACTCTCCGTTACTTTCTTTCTGAGGTTTCTTCGATGATGATTCGCTGCTTTGCGATCGCGATCCCGGTTCTGGCTTTGTTCTCCGGCTGCGACGAAGCTCCCAAGACCACGGCGCCGTCGGCCACGGCACCGGCCGCCACGGCTCCGGCCGGCAATCCTTCCAAGGGTACGGCCACGGCTCCGCCCGCTCCGACCGCAAATGAGATCAAGAACTGATCCGAGCTGTCGAGAACGATCGCGTTCCCTCTCAGATTTCTCGCCACGGGCTCGTCCACCAAGGACGAGCCCGTGGTCGTTGCCTTTCCGAATCCTCGCTTGAGACACCAGCAATTCCTGGACTTCCGCCTCCGCTTCCTCCTCTCCCATCGCAAAATCGACCACTCCCCGGCACCTCGTTCGCGCGCGGTTTTTGATCTGCTATGATCGGAAATAGAGCCGCTCATTCCGCCGGTTCTCGGTCGGCACAAGTTTGCCCGGAATTTTACGATCCGCTCGCGAGGACAATTCCCGTTCCTCTCTGAAGAAAGCTCTGATGTGATGGACCATTCCGAACGTGGGTCAAGTCGAGATCGCGTGGTCGTCGTCGGTGGCGGTTTGACCGGCCTCTCGGCAGCCTATGGCCTGGTTTCCCGTGTCTCGACCTCTCGTCGACCTCTCGAAGTGATTGTCCTCGAATCCCGCGAGAAGATCGGTGGCGCAGTCTGGACCGATCGGCGTGACGGCTTCACGATCGAAGGGGGGGCCGACTCGTTCATCACGAACAAACCCTGGGCTCTTGACCTGGCCCATCAGCTCGGTCTTGGCGATCAGTTGATCGGGACCGACGACCGGAATCGCCGGTCATTCGTCGTCCGAGGTGGCCGGCTCCTGCCGGTTCCCGATGGTTTCGTGCTCATGGCGCCGAGCCGGATCTTGCCGCTCTTGACGTCACCGATCCTGTCGATTCGCGGCAAGCTCCGGATGATGATGGACTTGATCCTCCCTCGAAAATCGGACGATGCCGACGAAAGCCTGGCCGCCTTCGTCCGGAGACGATTGGGACGCGAGGCGCTCGACCGGCTCGTCCAACCGCTCGTCGGCGGAATTTATACCGCAAATCCGGCGGAATTAAGCCTGAAGGCTACCCTTCCTCAGTTTCCCGCAATGGAACGGGAGCACGGGAGCCTGATTCTGGCCGCGCTTCGCCAGTCCCGGAAATCGAAAGCGATTGATCGCGATGCCTCCGGTGCCCGCTACGGCCTGTTCGCCAGCTTTGCCGACGGAATGGATACCTTGCCTCGAGCTCTGGCCGCCGCGCTTCCGCCTCGGACGATCCGGACCAACACCGCGGTCCGACGGATCATCCGTCCCGACGCCGGCAAGCCCTGGCGGATCGAACTGCTCGATGGTCCGCCGATCGAGGCGGGTGGTGTGATCCTGACCACCGAGGCCCACGCTTCGGCCCGACTGATCGACGGCTTTGATCCCGAACTGGCGCTTCAACTGCGGTCGATCCCCTATGCCTCGTCGGCCATCGTCACGGCGGCCTTTCGTCGCGACCAGATTCAGCATCCGCTCAACGGTTTTGGAGCGGTCGTGCCGATCATTGAAGGGCGGTCGATCCTGGCCATGTCATTCCTCAGCGTCAAATTTCCCCGTCGGGCGCCCGATGGCTCGGTCCTGATGCGAGTCTTCGTGGGCGGAGCGACCCAGCCCGCGCTGTTCGATCTCGAAGACGACGAACTGCGGACGCTCGTGAAAGGGGAACTGGCCGGCCTTCTTGGAGTGACCGGCGAGCCGCTGTTCCTTGAGATCGCCCGGCACTCGCGAGCGATGCCGCAATATACGCTGGGACACCTCGAACGTGTGGATTCGATCCGCCAGCGAGCCTCGAAGCATTCGCGACTGGTTCTGGCGGGGAACGCGTTCGGTGGCGTGGGAATTCCCGACTGCGTCCGGTCGGGGCTCGATGCCGCCGGAACCTTGCTGGTCGCTCTGGCTGATCCCGCCGCACCCGCGGCCGCTTGACCTGGAAAACTCCATCGTCATTCGATCGAGGTGAATCTCCCATGCCCGCACGACCGCAGCCCGATGCTCGCGAAGTCGACAGAGTCGAGGCGCTCGTCACAGCCGACGATTCCGATCACGCCGAAAACTGGCTTGCACGGTGCATCCCCGGTTCGACCTGGCTCGCCCGGATCAGGACGGCCGAGGTCCTCGCGACGGTGGTCGCCCGCAATCCGCTCGGCACCTTCGACGAAAGAATCTGCACCTGCCTGAGCCTGAAGCTCGCTCTGCCGGTGCCGGTTGAGCCTGGACTTCGGTTCCGGATCGAAGCGGACGACGGCAGCGATCTCCACGCCTCGGGAGTGGTTCGTCCCTGGGGCGGGTGAGCGAGGTCGGTCAGGATCAGGGACGATCCCAGCCGGGATCGCGGGTCAAGCCGGCCTTGGCCAGGTCGTCGGGTGTGATCGACTCGAACCGCGACAGCAGATGGTCGCGGCCCCAGTCTTCATTCTCGATTACTTCGAGCGGCGGAAGGTCGGTCTGTCCGAAGCGATCGCGCAGGATTGCATGGGCTTCGTCGACCCCCAGTTCGATGATCGATTTTAACTCCATGAGCGGTCACGCCTCATGGGGTTCATCATGATCGGAACGGGCCGCAAGATACCATTGCCGCTATCAGCCCAGCGGCAACCGGGCGGGGGATCGGGAAGATTCACGAATCCGCCCGGGATCGACAGTCCGCGCCCCTCCGCGCGGACCTGCTGAAGTTCGAGCGAACCGGCCATGTCGACAAACCGGGCCAGAATGATCGCCTGATAGTTGCCGCTGACCAGGAAATAAAGTCCACCGGCGATCGCCAGCCCTCGCCCCAGAGCGGCGGCGGTCTCGGTGGCCTTCACCCGTCCGAGCCAGCCGCTCAGAAGCGCCCGGAGAACTCGTCCGCCGTCCATCGGGAACGCGGGAATCAGGTTGAAGATCCCCAGACCCAGGTTGATGGTAAGGATGTTTACCAGCAACGGCAGCGGCCACGGAGTCGCCAGACTGGTCAGAGCGAGAATCGCCCCCAGCGCCAGGACGATCGCGAAGTTGACCGCCGGACCCGCCAGAGCGATCAGTAGTTCGGGGCCGCTCGAACGGGGCATTCGCTCCAGCCGCGCCACGCCTCCAAAGATGTAGAGCGTGATATCGGCCGTATCGATGCCGTACTGACGGGCCATCAACGCATGCCCCAGTTCGTGGAGCACGATCGACCCGAGCAGGGCCACGACGAGCACCGCGCTTTCGAGCGGAGTCGCCGACATCTGCGCGCCGAAGAAAAACCAGAGTAAGGCGGACGGGTGGAGAAACAGGTCGATACCCGAGACCCGGCCAAGTTTCCAGGATAGTCGCATGGCTCTTGTGATCCTTTCCCGAGGGAGATCCCTCTCCTCTGTCATTCGTCGGCTTCCCCACGAATGTTCAGCGGGAAATGATGATTTTGGTGGTTCAGGTACGTTCGAGGATGCCGGGGCGCGGAATGGTGAATCCTTTCACGCAGACTTCCACCAGCGGCCAGTGGTGGGTGTTCGTGATGACGTGAAATCCCTTCTCATCGATGAAGATCGTATCTTCGGATCGGGACGAACCGACGCTCGGTCCCCAGCGGAGTGCGCAATTGGCCATCAGTCGGAGGCTGGAGTCGGGCAGGAGCGGAAGCTCTCGGGATTGATAGCCGATCAGCGAGCCCTGGTAGTCGAGCGTCCATTCGTCCGGTCGGCCGAATTTCTCGTAGATCCGCTTGGCCCGACGATAGACGTCACTGACCATTTCTCCGGGCCTGGAAAAATAGGTGCAGGTCGCGGCCACCATCGAGGCGAGAGTGTGGTCGATCCGCAACTGCGGTGCGATGGGAATGAACGAGACGGTCCGCGTCATCGCCGCGCAGATCCCCAGGCGGCGACCAGTGACCTGGATCGTCACCCGTTCGCGAATGGTGGCCGCTTTGAAGCGGGGCTGGCGAAAGCGGTCGAGCCGGTCATCGGCGCCGACCCGCAACTCGATCGGAGTGATCCCTTCCCGAATCAGACGGTGTGCGAGATTGCCCGCCACGTCGGCCTCGGTCTCGCCGGGCTGGATGCTCCGACAGGTTGCCTCGACGGCCAGACTCAAGCTCTTGCCGAGTGATCGGAGTGTCTGACGCTCCAGTTCCGTCATCGGCCGGCGGAGCGACGCGATCTTGTCGAACTCGGCGATCAAGCCCGGGATCTGGCCATCGGTCGCCACTTTTTTCTTGTGGCAGAGATCGCTGATGATCCGGGCGGAGTCCTGGTGCCAGAGCCGTTCCTTGAGTTGAAAACCGAGCCCGGCCAGCTCCTCCTCAAAAACCCGGGCACTCTGAACGTTATCGGTCAGCACGGCGCGGGTGAGCGAGTTGATGAACAGGGCGATTGCCCCGGTCTCGGACCCCAGTTCCTGGCCGAGATCGCCACCGGCGGTGAACCAGGCAATCGAGTCGGCCCGGGTCAAGAGGACCGCGTCGTACCCCATGGCCTGAAGAAACGTGATGATCCGCCGATGCTTTTCGTCGACATCGGCACGACGAGCGGCCAGTTCGGGGTCGAGATGATCGACGGTGGGGTCGGTCATTGGCGGGAGCGAGATCTCGGCCAGCCGATCCCCGGCTGTTCTTTGCACCGGATCGTAAACCGGGAGATCGTCGCCGCTCGACATGCTCAGGGCATGGTTCAGCTTGGCTTGGAGTCCATCGATCTGTGTTTCCGAGGACACCAGAGTTCCTCCGTCGGGCCATCCGGAAAGACCCGTGGCTGGCGGCAGAAATACGATCAGCATGGATGTCGTCAGAGTTCATCGGCCAGGAATCGGGCCGGGAACCTATTCATGGTTTCATTCCGCCGGGAAAAATGCAAGAAGTTCTCACCGATCTCTAATCTTTCTCGATTTCTACTCGACGACCATTGATCGTTCGACATCCCCGGGTCGTTCGCAAGTGACGGTTCCGCAGGAAAAAATAGACGGTCAATGCGCCCGATTGGGTACGTGGTTTGCTAAGTAGTTTTGTCGATGTTCGTGAAACCCAGTGTGAGGCTCGCAGATGATTTCTCTCTCAAGGTCTTCGTCGCCGGGCACGACCTGGAAGCGCGATGTCGAACCGAGTTCGAATCTCTCCCCCGCGTGTAATATCATGGACCGGACGCTTCGCGTATTACTGGTCGAGGACGCACCCTTCTTGCGGTATGCATTTGCTCGCTTGCTTCGTCTTGAAGGGTTTGAAGTCAAAGAAGTCAACGACGGTCGAGAGGCACTAGACCAGTTGTCGGGATTTCAGCCCGACCTGGTGCTGACCGACTTGATGATGCCCGTGATGAGTGGGGTGGAATTGATTACCCGACTGCGCTCAAATCCCACCACGGCATCGATCCCGGTTGTCGCCATCACGGCCGACTCCACCGAACAGGCCGAACAAAACGCGCGTAAAGCCGGAGCAGTGGACGTTATCACCAAACCGATTGACTTGACCTGTCTGCTCGATCGTCTGAGAGTGCTGGTCAATTGAACGAGGCTCCTCGCACTTATTCTTTCGCATCCATCGATCCGAGACGAAACCGAGCCCCAGCCCTCGCGATCCGACGAGGTCCGGGGCTCGGTTGTTTGGCGACGGTGGGAAATCCCGGCGGTCCGACTCAGAAGTAGCTCGAAATCAGCCGGAAGATATCGTTGCCGTTGATGAAGATGATCAGACCGATCACGAAGATCACTCCGGCCAGCATCAACGTGTTTAAACACGACTCGGGCAACGGCTTGCCGCGAATCTTCTCGGCGGTAAGGAACAGGAACTGGCCGCCGTCGAGCGGCGGGATCGGCAGGAAGTTGAGCACGGCCAGGTTCACGCTCAAGAACCCGAGAAAGTGGATCAACGTCACCCACCCCTCGCTCGACGCCGCATACGCTGTCTGGGCGATCGGTAAGATCCCACTGAAAGCGTTGCGACCGACGCGACCCTGACCGATATTCCGGAAGATGAACACGATATTGGTGGCCGCTTCCACCGTCTCGTCGAATCCACGACGGAGCGCCTCGACCAGTTCCTGGGGCGGATAATCTTTGATCTGTCCCCTGAACCGCAGGCCCCGGACGGGGTGAAACCGCTTCAGATCCACTTCCGGCATGACGGCGATCGGAGTCGTCGAATCGACCAGCGTGAGCTTGACCGACTTCATGGGGACTTGCTGGATCAGGTTGAAGGTCAATGGCCAGCCCGACGTTTTACGGTCGAGTTCGATCGTGACCGGTTTTGGGTCCGAGCTGGTCTCAGGTCCCGGCTTGGCGGCGAGTATGATCGACTTGAGCACCTGTCCCGGCTTGAGACCCGCCCGAGCGGCGGGAGAACCCTCGACGATCGCCGCGATTTTCGGCTCGATCACCAGCGCCAGGCCCAGACCGGGAATATCGAGCGGGGCTTGCCGACCACGCTCGTCGACGAGTTCAACCCAGGGAGTCGACGCGTCGGGTGTCAGCGTGATTTCCAGGGTCTGCGGATCTTTGCCGGCGACCGGTCGCGCGATCGTCAGAACCATCGGCTTGCCCGTCAAGGCCTGAACCTCGTCGGGCAAGGTCATCGGATCGTATTCCGTCCGCCCGTTGACGGCGACGATCCGGTCACCTTCGAGCAGGCCGGCACGCTGGGCCGGTGAGTCGTCGCGGATCGCGGCGATCGGGCCGGGGGTCAAGCGGAAGCCGAATTCGAGGAAGTTGTGGGTTGGAATCACCGCCTTTGCGGTCGATTTTTCCTCGGTTTCCTTCCCGTCAGCGGCCTGGATCTTTTTCGTTCGTTCGACCTCAACGACCATCGGCACGGACTTGAGGAGCGCGGATTTCCGGAGGTATTCATCGTAATCCTTGACGGGTTCGAGCGAACCGCCTTCAGGACCGATGGCGACGACCTTGATCTGATCTTTCAGGTCGAACCCGGGGAGAATTTTCGAGGCATCGACCACCTGGCCCGGCTGCGCTTCGAAGGGGGGCTTGGGAAAGAGTTCGAGGCTGGCCGAATAGATGATCCCGATCGTCGGCATGGGGTCGTTCGGGTCGCGGAGGGGTTCGATGGCGAGCGTTTGTTCGGCATCGACTCCGGGTCGTTTGATGGTGAAGCGGATTTTTTGGCCGGCTCCGCTCGCGCTGACCTTTTGCTTCAACGTGGAGAAGCCGACATCGCGCCGACCGTCGATCGCGACGATCTCGTCGCCCGGCCGGAGCCCAGCCTTGTAGGCCGAGGCTCCCGGAACGACGGTTCCCACATGGGCCGCGATATCCTTCCAACCCTGGGTGTAGACGAATGCGAAGCAGAAAACGGCCAGGAAGAAGTTCATGATCACGCCCGCCGTGATGATTTGCATCCGGGCGAAAACCGACTTGCGGTTGAACGACCGGGGGTCGTCGGTCTGGTCGGTCGATTCGGTCTGATCTTCGAGATTCTGGCCGAGCATCTTGACGTAGCCGCCCAAGGGGAGGACGGCCAGGACGTATTCGGTCTCGCCATAGGTGGGCGGATCGCCTGGTCCCGGTGGACGGGAACCGGTTCCAACCCGGATTCCGACGCCTTTCCGATACGAGATCAAGGTCCGGCCGAACCCGATCGAGAAGCGTTCCACCTTGACTCCGTTCCACTTTGCGAGCAGGAAGTGGCCAAGTTCGTGGACGAAGACCACGAAACCGATCCCGAAGGCCGTCTTGATGATGTTCCAGATGAACGTCAGATTTTCCAACGGGCTACCTCCTGCCGAGCCCAGGCATCGACGCGCCAGAGGGCGTCGAGACTGGGTCGGGGATCAAACGGATGATGGTCGAGGATCGAGCGGCATGCTCGGGAAATATCAAGGAAACCGATCTCACCGGTGAGAAACCGGGCCACCGCCGCCTCGTTGGCGGCGTTCAGCGCGGCACCGGCGGTCCCGGCCCGTTTCATCACCTCGAAGCCGAGATCGAGAGCCTGGAACGTCTCGCGATCGGGCGGTTCGAAATGCAAGGCCATCGCCCGGGTCAGGTCGAGCAGGGGGCAAGGTCCGGCCACCCGGTCGGGGTAGGTGAACGCCAGTTGGATCGGTAACCGCATGTCGGGCGGAGAGAGCTGAGCGACGACGCTCCCATCGACGAATTCGACCATCGAGTGAACGATACTCTCGGGATGAACGACGACCTCGATCTGATCGGGTTCGAGGCCGAACAACCAGCGGGCCTCGATCACTTCGAGCGCCTTGTTCATCATGGTCGCCGAGTCGATCGAGATCTTCGGACCCATCTTCCAGGTCGGATGCCGGAGCGCTTCCTCGGGCGTGACCTGGGCGAGTTCGCGGGCCGTCTTGCCCCGAAACGGGCCGCCCGACGAGGTCAAGATCACCCGGCGGACTTCCTTCGGCCGACCGGCGGCCAGAGCCTGAAAGATGGCCGAGTGCTCGCTATCGACCGGCAAGATTGTCGCGTTCCGGCGTCGGGCCAGATCCATCACCAGTGGTCCGGCGACGACGAGTGTCTCTTTATTGGCCAGCGCGACCGTCTTGCCGGCTTCGAGAGCGGCCCAGGTTCCTTCGAGACCGGCGGCGCCGACGATCGCCGTCAGGACGCGGTCGGTTGCCGGGTCGGAGACCATCCGGGCCACTCCGTCGCGTCCGGCAAGGACCTCGACGCCGGTCCCTCGAAGCTCACCGTCGATCTCGGCCAGGCTGGCCGGATCGGTCACGGTCACGAATCGCGGCTGAAAGGCCCGGGCTTGATCGACGAGCCGGGACCACTTCGAATGTGCGCTCAGGCCGTAGGCCCGAAGTCGAGCCCCGCCATCATGTTCGACCACGCTCAGGGCACTCCGCCCCACCGAGCCGGTCGAGCCCAGGATCACCACGTTCTGTTGGTCGGCCGGCGGCATCCGTTGGTCCGTCTCCAAGCTCCCGACCGTCACCTCGCGACAAGATGTTACTCTAAACGATCCTTCACGATGCGGCAAGCCGCCCTGGAGCCCCCGGCGTTTGAGGTCTGCCCAAATTTTCTGGATTGCCCTTCCGAAGCGATTTCCGGACCCATCCAGGGTTTGGGTTTGAATCCGTCGGGTCGATCGGTTCCATTAGTAAGGATCTTCCTTCGCCCGGCGGTAACGGTGGATTGACCGGTCGCTGGTCGGGCGAGCCCGATCTTGCTTTTATTCTCTCCTCGGAGCCTCTCAATGATCGGCCGACTGCTGGGGACGACAGTCCTCTCGACCCTGGTTTTCCTGGTGGGATGTTCGTTTGAGACCCCGCCGTCGATCACCCCGCCGACCGTTTCGAGTGACCCGGTCAAATCTGGTCCGCCGCCCACGACGAAAGATCAGGTCAAGAAAGCGCTTGAGGTCGCCAAGGATGATCCTGACAAGGCGATCTCGATCCTCGAAACCGCTCTGAAATCGACTCCCGAGGATCGCGAGGCGAATTTTCTGCTCAGCGTGATCTCGGTAGTTCAGGGCGAGGTGACTTCCGACCAGGCCAAGCGGATCGCCCTGTTTCACAAGGGAATCGCCGCGTTCGACGTGATCAAGCGGACGAACAAGGAGCTGAACACGGCGGAAAAAGGTTTCGAGTCCCGGATCGCGTTTGGCGAGGCCCGGGCTCTGGCCCTGGAAGGGAAATCAGCCGAGTCGTTCGTGATCGTGAAGAAGTTGATGACCTCGGGAAACGAGGATTTCGAGTCAATCGACTCGATCGAGGACCTCAAGTCGCTCACGACCCTACCCGAGTTTCCGGCCTTCGTCGACTCGCTCTACGCCCCGAAACTGGCCGCCGCCCTGAAGGAGATCACCACCGAACTGGCCGCCGCCCGACCGTACCCGTTCAGCTTCAGCCTGCGCGACCTGGACGATAAGCCCGTGATGCTGACGGACTATCGCGGCAAGCTGACGATCGTGGATCTCTGGGGAACCTGGTGCCCGCCTTGCCGTCGCGAGATCCCGGCGTTCGTCGCCCTGGCGAAGAAATACAAGGACAAAGGTCTCGAAATCGTCGGGATCAACTGTAACGAGGAAGGGTCGGAGCAAGAGGTCAAGAAACGGATCGGCGAGTTCATCAAGACCTACCAGATCGAATACAAGTGCCTGATCAACGACGATACCGTCCAGAGCAAGATCCCCGACTTCCGGGCCTATCCGACCACGGTCTTCGTCGACCCGACCGGCAAGGTTCGTCTGACCCTGGTCGGTGGGGAATCGAAGGCCAAGCTCGAAGCCGCGATCATCACGCTGCTGGGCGAGACAGCCAAGGCCCCTTGACGGCAACCCGCGGGGAAATCCAATCGACAAAACGACGACCGGGACCGATTCGGCTCCGGTCGTTTCCACACATCTACGATTTGCCGACTTCCTGTCGGATCTCGGATTGACGAACGGATCGAGATTTCCTAAAGTTCGCGGCGATCCTGGGCGGGTCGACCGTCAAGGTCTCGCGAATTCGATCCCTCTGGAGGCATAAGGAGGTGCCTTTGAACTGGCGATGGACTGCCAAAAAACTGGCCATCTCGGCGTTTCTGATCGTCCACCTGTTCCTGGTGGGCATCATCAATCTGCCGGCCTCGTTCCTCCGCGAGCGGTTCTTTACCGTTGCGGTCTATTACCTCCTGCCGCTCGGGCTCGATCAGGCCTGGGGAATGTTTGCCCCCAACCCGGTCATGCACGCCATGACGCTGGAGGTCTTGACCGTCGACAAGAACGGAATTCAGCGCACTTACACATTCCCGAAGATGACCGATTTCGGCGTCTGGGAGGCGTTCCCCAAGGTTCGTTACTCGAAGTTCACCAGCAGTTGCGGCGAAGCTCACAAGAAGAGCTACCGTGAGTTCGCCGTGCGTCATGCGATCCGACAGCTCAAGATCCCGGCCGATGCGTTTCCCGTCGAGGCCGATCTTATCTACCAGATCATCGAGACGCCGCCGCTCGGCGAGCCGGCGCGGGACCCGATGCTCCCGCCGATCCCTCGGTCGCTCCAGCAATATCGGTTCCCCTCGATGGCGGAGGTCACACCGTCATGAACCCGGTCCGAGCCTGGAATCAGTTCTTCTTTCGCCCGATCTCGGCCCGGCCGCTCGGGTTGATCCGGATCCTTTTCGGGATGGTGGCGCTGTACAACCTGGCGCTCTGCTCGGTCGATCTTGATTACTGGTACACCGGAGCCGGGTTACTGCCCGGCGACGAGTCCTGGGTGATCGCCGGGTCGCTCTCACCGTCGCTGCTTCAATTCTATCAGGACCCGTTCACGGTCCGGCTGGTCTTCGCGTTCACCACCGCGGCGGCGTTTTTTCTGATGATCGGCTGGCGGAGCCGGTTGATGAGCATCCTGTTCTATCTGGGAATGCTCATGATCCACAACCGGAACCTCGTCAGCTCCAGCGGCGCCGACGTTCTGTTGATCGTCTACGCCTTCAACCTGATGCTTTGCCCGACGGGCGCGGCCTATTCGGTCGACGCCTGGCTCGCGAACCGGAAGCGGGGAACGGTGGCCGAACCGATCATCATTCCCTGGAGCTTCCGGCTGATCCAGATCCAGATCAGCCTGATTTACACGATGGCCGCGGTGCTCAAGACCGGCGGGAACCTCTGGGTTAATGGATCAGCGCTCCATTACGTGCTCAACAATACCGAGGTCACCCGGTTCAACCTTGGTTTTCTGAGCCAGTATCCGGTCCTGATCAACGTGATGACTTACGGCTCGCTGGCCGTCGAATTCGCCCTGGCGTTCTTTCTCTGGTTCCGGGCGACTCGTCCGACCGTGATCGTGTTGGGCCTGTTGCTCCATGTCGGGATCACGATCACGATCAACATCCCGATCTTTGCCGAGTTGATGTGGATCGGTTACCTGGCGTTCCTCACCCCGCCCGAGTTCGACGCTCTGATGCGGGCCATCGATGTCCGACGGCTGTTCCGGCGTGCCCCGGCTCGGGAGGAATCGGCAGAATCGCTCGCAGACTCCCCCACCGGCCTGTCGTTCCCGGCGTTCGGTTCGGCTTCGATTCACGTCCGGCTCGATTCCGGGGGTGGGTTGCTCGGTCCGCACCGGATCGACGTCCTCCCATCCTCGATCCGTTCCAGCGAAGAACTGTCGCTCTGATCAAGAATCGCTCAGGTGCCGGAAACCACTGATCCGACGCTCCGAATCAGCCAGACTGTCCACTTGAACCGGTTCCGTCGCCAGCGGGCCGGTTCGAGTGGCCTCGCGGCGAGCCAGCCAAGTTCCCAGCGATTCGAGGCAAGGCCGGGCGCGAGCCGAAAAACGCGCAATCGATTGCTCGCCGCTAGGATCTTGAGTCGCTCCGATCGAGGCGGCGACGTGGTGAGCGAATCCGCCAGCGCCAATCGGACTTCCGCCAGTTCGAGCCAGTTCCGATAGCCCTCCGGCTCGTCCTTGACCAGGTCGAGACGAAGACTCAGGGCTTTCTCATCGGCTCGATCGGCCTCGGTGCTCAGATGAACCGAGCGGAGCCACCTCGCTTGCTCGAAGTACGCCACGCCCAGATCTCTCCGGTGGTCGAATGATTCGGGATCGTCGCGAGCGAGCCGCTCGAACAGATCGATTGCCTGATTGAAGAGGGATCGGGGATCTGCCTGCCCCTTGCGCAGGCGATCGCAACGGACCTTCGTCAGACAGGCCCTGGCCAGTCCGGACTGGGC
>JAJYCH010000603.1 GCA_021778575.1 Planctomycetota bacterium | reverse complement strand
CCGAGCAAGATCATCGAGATCAACCGGCCGGCCGCCGTCTTCGGGGCCTCGTCGGGACCGGCGAACAGCAGGACCCAAACACTGAAAAAGGAATCCGTCCAGGATCGGTAAGACTCGTTCACGCCGCGCTCGGCCAGGTGGATTGCCGTGGCACCCACGACCCAGACGACGAGGACGGCGGTCACAATCCGAAAAATCTGACTTCTCCGGACCGAAACCCAGAGAGAACGCCAGCCGCCGCTTTCCGCCAGCGCAGACCGAACTTTCTGAATCAACGGTCGCCGGGTCGATCGGGCACGTCTCATGGATTGGCAAGAATCTCGAAGCCATGGTCCAGCAAAAGAGCAAATCAGGCTTTGCAAACGAAGTGCCAGAAACACCAAGCACGGTCAACGAATTTCGGGGACCGGCGCAAATAACGTCTCCGGATACGTGGGCATGGTCACGGCGACCATCACGACTGCGAGGCCGGAAGGCACGACCCAACAATACGGCCGAGCGTTACGGACCCGGCCATGCCCACGTACCCGGAGACGAAGCGAGCACCCACCACTCCCCCTTCGATCCGAGGAGCGAAGGTTGGGGGCTTCTCGTGTCAAGTCTACTTCATCAAAAAAGAGATCGATCGATTTGGATCTTGTCCCAGCTTCGCCAAAAAAACAATGGGAAAGCTCCAAATTTTCTCACATTTTCTTCGAGCGTTCGTTCCTGGAGACTGGGGACTCAGGGAAGACACTGGACAACCGAGGGTCCGAGCCCCGTCGACTTGACAACCGCGACCAGCGACCGGCCGATCGATCGGCAGAGCGGCAAACCGATTGGACGCGATCTCCCGGCAGGCGGGAACTTGAGCTTCCGGTCATCACTCGTTACCATTCGAGCAGTAATTCCCGGTCGATCGGCAGTTCGATGCCTCCGCGACGCGTGGCTCGAAACGGGTTGGCGGGTTCACGATCAGGACTTTGAAGGGAACGCTCTCCGATGGCCAGACCTCAGGTTTATTTCGACATCACGATCGACGGCAAGCCGTCCGGACGGATCACCTTCGAGCTCTTCGACGACATCGTTCCCAAGACGGCCGAGAACTTCAAGGCACTCTGCTCGCACGAGAAGGGCTTTGGCTACAAGGGGTCGTCCTTCCACCGGGTTATCCCCAGCTTCATGCTTCAGGGGGGGGATTTCACCAACCACAACGGAACCGGCGGCAAGTCGATCTACGGCAACAAGTTCCCGGACGAGAACTTCACGCTCAAGCATGACCGACCGTTTCTCCTCTCAATGGCCAACGCAGGGCCGAATACCAACGGCTCGCAGTTCTTCATCACGACCGTCCTGACCCCTTGGCTCGACGGCAAGCACGTCGTCTTCGGCGAGGTGACCGAAGGGTCGGACCTGGTCAAGAAGATCGAGTCCCTCGGCTCCAGCAGTGGCGGGACGAAGTCGAAGATCACCATCGAAGATTGCGGCGTCCTTTAAGCCCATCTCGGCGCCTCTCCCTCGCGACAATCTTGCTCGACTCTCCAGGAGTGGGAGGGACCGGCTCCCAGCGGTTGCCTCCCCCTTCATCTCCTCCTTTCCGTTCCCGTCAGGTCCTTCCGCCAGATTGCCACTCCGCCCATGATCGGTCGCGAGGAGCTACGATGGTTCGCCCGAAAAAGGTTGCCGGCTTCGCCGCAATTCTGGTCGCGCTCGGCGGCCTTTGCTGGTTTGTCGACCGGCAGATGGCCCGGTCCAATCTTGAGACTGCGCGCCGAGAAATGGCGATGGGCTGGTACGTATCGGCGCTGAAGCGTCTGGTCGATCTTTCGAGTCGGTTCCAGATCGATGATGCCGTCTGGCTCGCCCGAGGCGACTGCGAGGATGCCCTGGGCCAGACCAGCAAAGCGGTGGAAAGCTGGTCGAAGATCGTCGACGGATCATCGGAATCGGGAGAGGTCGATTTCCGACTGGGAAGCATTTACCAGGGGAAGGGGAGGCTTGCTCAGGCCGAGGAGCGGTTCAGTTGCGCCCTCCGGCATCCGGGAAGCCATCAACAAAACGCCCGACGGCGACTCATCACCGTTCTCAAATATCAAGGACGCATCCGGGAGGTCCGCTCCTTGATCCAGGCTGACTGGCAATCCGGGTCCTCGCCCGTCGACGTCATCCGCGAACTCTGGGAGATCGACTACACGGTCTATCCGATCGAAGGGGTCCGTAATTTTCTTGACCGAGCGGGAAAGTCGCTGCCGAATGACGATCGGATCTGGCTGGCCAGGGCCAACCTGGCCACGCGACTGGGCGAGTTCGACGAGGCGGAAAAGTGGCTCAACAAATGCCGGCAAGTCCGGCCCGACGATCCCGCGGTCTGGCAGTCTCGACTGGAATGGGCTCTGGCCGCCGATCGGATGGACGCGGCGGCCGAGCCTCTGGCGCGGATCGTCGCGAGTTCCTGGAACGAGGACGATATCCAGGCTCTCCGAGCCCGGTTCGCCGCCAGCCGCCGGGATACGAAAACCGAACGCGACGCCCTGCTCAAGCAGCTCGCCGGCGACTTGCACGACTCGCGGCCGATCAATCGGCTGGCCGAACTGGCCACGCTCGACGGCGACCGCGAAACGGCGGCCCGGTTGCAGGCTCGGAGCCTCGATTTCGAGAAAGCTCGCGACTCCTACATGACAACTCTCGGCCTGGACGATCCCGCCCCGAAAGCCCGGGAACTGGCGAGTCTGGCCGAACGGCTGGGCCGACGGTTCGAGGCCCGGGCCTGGTGGATCTTCGCGGCGCTACGATCTCCAGAACTCCAGGCCGAAGCCAATTCGCGACTGGAGTCGCTGGTGGTCAAGCCCGTGGTCCGACCGACGACAACCCGGTTGGCCGACTGTGTGGACGCGGGGCCGATCTCCGAGACCGTCCATTCCTCGGGCCTGTTGATTCCCCGATTTGTCGATGATGCCGACAAGGCCGGACTGAGGTTCACTTTCGACAACGGTCGAACCGACTCCCGGCAACTTCCCGAAACAACCAGCGGCGGCGTCGGCCTGCTCGACTACGACGGCGATGGCCTGATGGACGTCTATGCCCTTCAAGGTGGCAAATTTCCTCCCGATCCCGCCGGTCGAAATCTCGACCGGCTGTTCCGGAATCTCGGTCAGGGTCAGTTTCAGGACGTGACCGAATCCACCGGGCTGGCTGGTTTTCCCGGCGGTTACAGTCACGGGATCGCGGTCGGCGATATCGACAACGACGGCGACCCCGACCTGTTCGTCACCCGCTGGCGTTCGTACGCTCTCTATCGCAACCAGGGGAACGGAACCTTCGAGGACATCACCCAGCCCGCCGGGCTCGACGGCGATCGCGACTGGCCGACCTCAGCCGCTTTCGCCGACCTCGATAATGACGGCGATCTCGACCTTTTTGTCTGCCACTATCTGGTCTGGGACGTCAACGATCCTCTCCCTTGCCCCCAGGATGAACCCAAGCAGCGTTTTTATTGCTATCCTCGGCTGTTCCAGGCCCTGCCCGACCGACTTTATCGCAACGACAACGGTCGATTCATTGATGTCACCCCGACCAGTGGGATCGTCGATCGCGACGGCCGGGGCCTGGGAGTGGTCGCGGGCGATTTTGACGAGGATGGGCTCGTCGATCTCTATGTGGCGAACGACGCGACCGCGAACTTCTATTTTCACAACCAGGGTGGCCTGAAATTCGAGGAGATCGCCGCCACCGCCGGAAACGCCACCAACGGGTCGGGTTCGTACCAGGCGGGAATGGGCGTGGCCAGCGGCGATCAGAACGGCGACGGCTTGATGGACCTGGCCGTCACCAACTTCTATGCG
>JAJYCH010000602.1 GCA_021778575.1 Planctomycetota bacterium | reverse complement strand
CGGCTGCGCTGACGGACACCGAGGGCCTCCCGGACGGAATCATCAATGGCTCAATTTGGATCAAGGGTGTGATTTTATGACAACTCCGGACTTCCCCACAAGGTAGCCTCGTCCGACACCTGCGCGCTAAGATAGTCGATCAGCGATTTCAGGAGAGATCGACCGCCCCCCCTTTGTCCTCGGGATCGAGCTTGAAATGCCCCAGGCGATGCCAAATGTCAGCCCGGCGGTGGTCATCCTGCTGCTGGCTTTGTTCCTGTCGATCCTCGCGGCCTGGATCGGTCTGGTCCTTCGGCTCGCGTTCGGCTTGCCGATCTTCCCGGCGCGAACCCCGCAATACGTTCCGTGGGGGGTCGGTTCGGTCATCTTCACCGTGTTCTGCTGGTTTGGTCTTCAGCTCTTTGTACCGACCATCTACCTGCTGGCCGCTTTTCCCAGAATGCCCGGAATGGCCCGCCACGAGTTGAGCCCGAGCGAGCAAATGTCGCTTTCGGCGATGAGCAACGCTCTCGTCCTGATCCTGATTCCGCTCGGCCTTTTCCTGATGTCGGGGGCCAGGCTTCGCGATTACGGCCTCGTTGCTCATGGTCTGGCTCGGAACATCGGTCGAGGACTGGTCGCCTATCCATTGTTGGTCCCCATCGTCTTCGGGGCGATGTTCGCGTCCCTGTTGATCTGGAACAAGACGCCGCACCCACTCGAAGACGCGCTCCGGCTCGGCCAGAATCCAAGAATGGTCGTCGTTCTGGTGCTCGCCGCCGTCGTCTTCGCCCCGCTTTCCGAGGAGCTGATCTTTCGAGGCGTCCTGCTCGGCTGGTTGACCCGACTCGCGATCGGTCGCCCCAAGGATCTGGCCAGTAACGACTTGCTCGACGAGCCAGTCCACGCGAATCCCGGCGACCTGATCCCGAGTGACCCCGGCTTCGACGCTGAACTCGATCGCGACCCGGGTAATCCCTACACCGCGCCGGTCGCCACGGTGATCCTGCCGGAAACCGTGGTTTATCGGCCGCCGACGCTCAAGAATGCCCAACTGTTGCTCGCCAACGTGGTGGTCTCGGTGATCTTTGCCGGTCTGCACGCGGCGGCCTGGCCGACACCGATCCCGATCTTCTTTCTCTCGATGGGCCTGGGAATGCTCTACCAGCGGACGGGAAGTCTCATTCCGTCGATGGTCTTGCACATGACCTTCAACGGCGTGAGTACCGTCCTGATGCTCCTGACGCTTGGCAATCCTCCCCCCGACGCGAAGAAAGATCCCCAGCCACCCGCAGCGAAGGCCGTCCCGAAGGCACCGGCGATGATTGTCCTGATTCCAGAGAATCGTGTCGGGAGCCACGCCCAGGAAATGTAAGCGGGCAAAATCTGGCGACAGCCGCGCCGTTCTTCCGGAATCGACCGATGTCCTCGACTGAACCCACCCGAATTCTGGCCATCCACGCCCATCCGGACGACATCGAATTCCAGTGCGCGGGGACTCTGGCTCTGCTCGCCCGTGCCGGTTGTTCCCTCACCTTGGCAACGATGACTCCCGGCGACTGCGGGAGCGCCGAACTCGACGCCGAAACAATCGCCACCATTCGCCGACAGGAAGCGAAAGCCGCGGCTGACCTGATCGGGGCGGATTATGTCTGCCTCGAATTTCGTGACCTCGCCATCTTCGACGACGATGAATCGCGACGGAGGGTCGTCGAGTGTCTCCGCCGAGCGCGACCCGACCTGGTCCTGACAGCGCCGCCCACCGACTATCTCTCCGACCACGAGGCCACCAGCCGACTGGTTCGCGATGCCTGCTTCGCCGCCACTCTGCCCAACTACAAGACCCGCCAGTGGGAGCCCGCGCCGACCCTGGCGAAGCTCCCCCATCTCTATTTCATGGACGCACTCGAAGGAATCGACCGCGATGGCCGTCCCCAGCCTCCCGGATTTCTGGTCGATGTCTCGGCCGTCGCCCCGATCAAGCAGCAGATGCTCGCCTGTCACGCCAGCCAGCGCGACTGGTTACTGAAACAGCACGGGATTGACGAATATCTCGAAGCTCAGGCACGCTGGGGGAACCACCGAGGAGCGGAAATCGGCGTGGCGAATGCCGAAGCATTCCGCCAGTATCTCGGGCATGCTTACCCACAAGGCAATCGGTTGCTGGAACTGCTGGGGCAGGATGGGCGAGGGAATTCGGTCGCGACTCCGGCCTGAAAACCGACCTCAAGTCGCGCTGGTCTGATCCGGGTCAAACGTGACCCTCGCATAAATGTCCGCAAGTGGCACCGAGCAGCCGATCGAGTCGATGACGAGCGAGTCGGCGGGGCGACTCCACGCGGTCAACAGCCATTGCTCCCCCTGACGTGTGTAATGCTCGACCAGAATCTTGTCCTGAGAAACCAGAACGTAGTCGGTCAGCGATTCGATCCGCCGAAAGTGAGCGAACTTGCCGCCTCGATCCCACGACTCGGTCGAGGGGGACAATACCTCGATGATCACGGTCGGGTTGAGCAGCGTGTCGAACTTGCCGTCAAGAAACGATGGCGTGCCGCAAATGATCGCGATATCAGGATAGGCATAGAGTCCCGTCGCCTCGACGCTGACTCTCATATCAGCGATGTAAAGCTCGCAGCCTCGGTCGTCGAACTGGTTTCCGAGGTGACGGCTGAGGTTGGCGGCGAGCAAACCATGCACGCGTGACGCTCCGGCCATCGCGTAGATCCGGCCGTCGTGATATTCACTTCGGCCCGTCGCCAGCCGTTCGAGAGCGAGGTAGTCTTCGGGTCTTAAGGGATTCTTGTGGGCGAGCGATGACATGAAGTCCTCCCGGAGATCGATAATTCATGTCACCCTTGATCCAGGTCGCTCAGCAATTCGATCGCACTCACCACCGAGGGTTCAACTCGGCTTCGTCTCATCGGAGTCAAACGTGACCCTGGCGTAGATGTCTGCAAGTGGCACCGAGCAGCCGATCGAGCCAATCACGAGCGAGTCGGCGGGGCGACTCGACGCGGTCAGGAGCCATTGCTCCCCCTGACGTGTGTAATGCTCGACCAGAACCTCGTCCTGAGAGACCAAGACGTAGTCGGTCAGCGATTCGATCGGTCGGTAGCGGGCGAACTTGCCGCCTCGATCCCACGACTCGGTCGAAGGGGAGAGCACCTCGATGATCACGGTCGGGTTCAAGACGGTGTCGAACTCATTCGGAGCAAGTTGCGGCGGCCCGCAGATGACCATGATGTCGGGATACATGTAGGCGTCGGACGCCCTGGTCTTGAGCCGAACGTCGGACAAATAGGGACGACACGGCTGCCCACGAAGTTGAGAGAAGAGTTCGACGAGCAGGTTGACAGCAATCGAATTGTGGCGCAGCGACGTACCGGCCATCGCGTAAATCTGGCCGTCGTAATATTCGCTCTTGAACTCGGCTCGATGTTCGAGCTCCAGGTATTCTTGCGGGGACGTGAAAGTCGTCCTGGCGACCGTCGACATGAGAACCTCCCTTGACTGGACGATTTCATCATAGCCGGAAATCGGTCCGCCGGGAACGCTTCAGAGATCGTCCGACACTGGCTCAAGGCGAGACATAGTCGATCAACTGCGCGAGCAAGCTTCGGAGGTCTTTGCGGTGGACAATCCGGTCAAGGAATCCGTGTTCGAGGAGGAACTCACTCGTCTGGAACCCGGCGGGAAGTTTGACCCGGACGGTCTGCGCGATGACTTTCGGGCCGGCGAAGCCGATCAGCGCCTTGGGTTCGGCGAGGATGATATCGCCGAGCGAGGCGAAACTGGCGGCGACGCCGCCCATCGTCGGGTGAGTGAGCACGCTGATGTAAAGACCGCAGATCGG
>JAJYCH010000601.1 GCA_021778575.1 Planctomycetota bacterium | reverse complement strand
CTGTTCCCTGGCCCCGTCCCTGGCGAGACCAAGCCGATCGGCGACGAGCAAGTCAAGAAGAAGGGCGAGGCGATCACCAGCATCACCAATGTCAGCAAGCCGACCTTGACGATCTCGAAGCCCCCGGCCGACAAGAATACCGGTGTCGCCGTGCTGGTTTTCCCCGGCGGCGGCTACAATAATCTGGCCTGGGAGCACGAAGGGACGATGGTCTCGGAGTGGCTCAACTCGATCGGCGTGACCTCGGTGATCCTCAAGTATCGCGTGCCGCGCCGGGCCGATACCCCCAAAGGTCAACCACCCGTGCAAGCGTTGATGGACGCTCAGCGAGCGATCAGCCTGGTCCGGTCGCACGCGACCGAGTGGGGTATCGACTCCAAAAAGATCGGCGTGCTGGGATTCTCCGCCGGCGGTCATCTCGCCGCCTGGTCGTCAACGAATTCCGATAAAAGAGCCTACGAGACCATTGATGCCACCGAACAGGTCAGTTGCCGGCCCGACTTCACCGTTTTGATCTATCCTGGCGGGATCACCCAGCGCGGCGGCGAAAGCCTGGCGTCGGAGATCCACGTCACCAGGGATTCGCAGCCCACGTTCCTCGCCGTCGCGGGCGACGACAACGGCCCCGCCATCGGCAGCGCCGCGTATTACCTGGCGTTGAATCGAGCAGGAGTTCCCGCCGAGATGCACATCTTTGCCTCGGGAGGTCACGGCTTCGGCATGCGGAACGGCAAGCTCCCCGCCAATTCCTGGCCCAAGCGATGCGAGGAATGGATGCGCGAACAGAAGATCATCACTGCAAAGTAAGCAGTCTTACTTGTAAATCACTCTTTTCGCACGAAAGCGATCGTCATGTTCTCTGTGGCAAACGGAACGTTCGAGGTGAAGCTCACTCCCCAGCCGCCGGGGGATTCCTCCGACGATGCCGCGATCGGGCGGATGGTGCTCGACAAGCAGTTCACCGGCGATCTGATCGCGACCAGTCGCGGTCAGATGCTCAGCGCAATGTCGAAGGTGGCCGGTTCCGCCGGTTACGTGGCGATCGAGCACGTCACCGGAACCTTGCTCGGCAAGACCGGGACTTTCGTCCTGCAACACTCGGGAACGATGAACCGAGGGGCACCATCGCTCAGCGTCACCGTCGTGCCCGACTCGGGAACCGGCGATCTGGCCGGGCTGACCGGTCGGATGACGATCGATCGCGTGGACGGAAAGCATTATTATTCGTTCGAATATTTGTTTGCTGATCCGTCATGAAGGTCGGGAGGTATCGAGCCTCCCGACGCAGAGCGATCCGCGATTCTCAATCGAGCGAAACCGTCACCGTCTTCAGCTCGGTGTAGTTATCCAGGGCCTTTTCGCCGAGTTCGCGGCCGATTCCGGACCTCTTGAATCCGCCGAACGGGGCGGCGGCGTCGAAGACGTCGTAGCAGTTGATCCAGACGGTTCCGGCTCGGAGACGGTGGGCGATTGAGTGCGCCTTGGCGATGTCGCGGGTCCAGACGGCGGCGGCCAGGCCGAAGTCGGTCGTGTTGGCCCGGGTGATGGCTTCTTCGACCTCCTTGAACTTGATCACCGACAGGACCGGGCCGAAAATCTCGTCGCAGGCGATCGCCATGTCGTCCTTCACGTCGGCGAAGATCGTCGGCTTGATGAAGAACCCCTTGGTGCCGAACCGCTCGCCACCGGCCACGACCGTTGCGCCTTGCTCCTTGCCCTTGGCAATGTACGACATGATTTTATCAAATTGCGCCTTGTCGATCTGTGGGCCTTGCTGGGTGGCCGGGTCGAACGGGTCGCCCAGGCTCCTCGCGTTGACCTTCGCGGCCAGTCGGCTGATAAACTGGTCGTAAACCTCTTCCTGGACGAACAGGCGGCTCCCCGCGCAGCAGCATTGCCCCTGGTTCAGGTAGATCCCGAGCAACGCACCATCGACGGCCTTGTCGATATCGGCGTCGGCGAAGACGATATTCGGGCTCTTGCCGCCCAGTTCGAAGGTGATCCGCTTCATCGTCTCGACGGCCGCTCGACTGATGATCTTGGCCGTGTTCCCTTCGCCGGTGAAGGCGATCTTATCAACGCCCGGGTGCGCGACGAGCGACGCGCCCGCCGTCTCGCCAAAGCCGTTGACGATGTTGATCACACCGTTGGGGAATCCGGCCTCGATCGCCAGCTCGCCCAGCTTCAGGACGCTCAGCGGCGTCTGCTCGGCCGGCTTCATGACGATCGTGCAGCCGGCGGCGAGCGCGGGGCCCCACTTCCAGGCGACCATCATCAATGGGAAATTCCACGGGATGATCTGCCCAGCCACGCCCACCGGCTCTTTGCGGGTGTAGGTGAAATAATTCCCCCGGACCGGAATCGTCGCCCCCTGAATCTTGTCGGCCCAGCCGGCGTAATAGCGCAGGCAGTCGACAACCAGGGGGAGGTCGCCGCCTCGGGCCTCGGAGATCGGCTTGCCGTTGTCGAGCGTCTCGATCTCGGCCAGCTCGTCGATGTTCTCCTCGATCAGGTCGGCCAGTCGGGTGATCAGGCGGCCTCGGTCGCGCGCGTCCATCTTCCGCCAGGGGCCGGAATCGAACGCCCGACGCGCCGCCTTGACCGCCAGGTCGATATCGACGGCGTCCCCTTCGGCAACGTCGGCGATATGTTCCTCGGTGGCCGGGTTGATCGTGGCGAAGGTCTTACCGCTGGCGCTATCCACCCACTTGCCGTCGATCAGCAGCTTGGTCTGGAGCGACCGCTTCGTCAAGCGGCGAGGCTCGGTGACTGTGGCCATGCCTGGTGTCTCCTGGCGGGCATTGAATGATTTCGAGGCGAGAGGAAGCCCGCTCGCACAACGGGCCATGGTTTCATCATAGGGGGTGGCCCAACCCGACTCAAGCCACGACCCCCGCTCAAAGGCGTCTTGGGATTCAATTGGCCTTGCCGATTCGATTTTTTCTCTCGTCTGGAAACGATACAGACGATCAGTTAAAATGCCGCGACCTTTCTCGTTCTCGACCTTCCGCCCAGCGAGGAATTCATGTCCGCACCCATCTTTCGTGGTTCGCCCGTGATCCCATGTCTCGCCTACCGCGACGCCCCGGCGGCGATCGAGTGGCTCTGCGCGAATTTTGGGTTTGCCAAACAGCTCGTCGTCCCCAACCCTGACGGGACGATCGCGCACGCCCAGCTCACTTTTCCCGGCGGCGGGATGATCATGATCGGCTCGGTCGGTCCGTCCGATTTCGCCCGCCTGAGAAAGCAGCCCGACGAGATCGGCGGCGCGACAACGCAAAGCCTCTGCGTAATCGTTCCCGACGCTGACGCTGTCTATCAGAACGCAAAGGCTGCCGGAGCCACGATCGAGTTCGAGATCAAGGACGAGGATTACGGCGGTCGAGGATTTACCTGCCGAGACCTCGAAGGGCACGTCTGGAGCTTCGGCACGTATAATCCCTGGTCGAACGGCTAAAGCCCGATCCGCAAGCTATCCCCTTCGCGCAGGAGATTATCTCATAAGGCTTCTTCAATGAAATGTAGGGTGGTGCCGAGCCTCGGCGAGGCCCACCGATCGAATCTTTGTAGGGTCCACTGTGCGGACCGTCGGTTCGCGAGCTTGCTGTAGGGTCCGCTGTTCGGACCGTCGGTTTGATTGTCATCTCAAGCGAGGTCTTCGATCAGGCGATGTCTCAAAACACGGTCCGCAGAGCGGGACCCTACGCGGTGATTTCGTGTCATTCCGGGAAAACTGTGCTTATCCCGTCGGCTTCAACCGGAATATCAAGACGATCCTTTTAGATCGATTGTCCCGAGTTCCGGAGATGGCCCGATGTATGTCAGTGAAGCTC
>JAJYCH010000600.1 GCA_021778575.1 Planctomycetota bacterium | reverse complement strand
CCACGATCTCGTCGATCCAATAACCGGCCTCGTCCCACCAATCGCCCGCCCCCGTCAGTACCGCCCAGCCGTCGCCAAAATCGTTGGGGCAGACGCTGATCACCACGAACTGGGGCTTGAAGCGGTCGCCGTATTCCTTGAGCGAGTAATAGTATTGCTCAGGCGAATAGCCGATGTGCCCGGTGTTCAAGATGGAGACAGGTACATTCCAGGCCTCGTGAAGGTTTCGGGCCAGAGTCTCGGGCGGACTCTGGTCATCGGCCACGAAGAGCCCTTGCATGAACGAGTCGCCCAGGACCAGACCACGGACCGTCGCGTCGAGATCAGGCTCAGGGCCGCGACAGCCCCAGGAATTCGTCGTCTGAAATGACTCGGGAATCACGCCCTGGTTCGCTACATCGAGAGCTTCGCGGACCTCGGGAACATCCGGCAGGAAGAAGAAGCTGGCCAGTCCATTGGGCAGCGAGTGGTTACGCGTCCAGAAGGCCCTCGTCGAAGGTCGCAATCGATAGGCGCGGCCGGTCTCATCGGCCTGGAAAACCCGGGGAGAGAGGACCACCGTCCAGTCGTAATTCGCCCACCGCAGGAGGACCTCCTCGGGCGCCATCCCCGACGCCCGAAGCACTGGACGCCAGTCTCGTGCCCCATCACTGAGGAAAAAGTCGCGATAACGGCGGCCGGTCTGTTCGATCCCCTCGGCTCGCCTGAGCCGCCACTCCAGATCGCTGGCTTCACGACCGGGAGAGAAACCAATAAGAGACCTGACGTTCCGAACGGTCCAGTTCGCCAGCGAGACTGTCAGGCGTCGCCCGGTACTTGTACCACCGATCAAACCGATCAGGCTGACCAGTGAGAAGGCCAGAATCAACCCCTTGAACCAGCAGTCGAGTCGCCGCGAGCGCTCCAGACTGGGAATCAGTTGCTGTCTCAAGCGTATCCGTCGGGGATGATGTTTCACGGAAATCCGCCGCGATCAAGCTTCAGTTCCGGTCCAATCACGCTCCGAAGTCCTTGCGATGATGGTCGATGGTGATTCTACCGAACCCTGCGAAATTCACAAGAATGTGATCCGCGACGACAGAAATGACCCCGGCCGACCCATCAGGATCTGTCGAGGACTGGTCCCAAGGAGAAAACAGCCACACACAAAAGCAGGTCAGCCAAATCCCGCAGACCTATTTTTCCGGATTTTCTTACCGGGCCTGCCAATTTTTTGCGTCTACCCTATTTTATCACTTGCGAAGCGTCTTCGCTGGTGGCACGATCAATATGCACAGAGCACAAAACTCTGGATTTGATCACCCTTGGCGGACAACCAACATGAGCAATCGACAACGCAAGCTGCTCTCCGAATTCCAGTTGGAGACTCTTGAGGGACGAATCGTACAGAGCGCGACGGCGCAACCCCTGCATGCGCTGCACTCCGCCGCCAGGCCGGCCCATGTTGCTCCGGTTCACTCAGCGACCACTCAAAAGGCTCCCGCGATTCCCAATCCCGTTCTGGTCGATCTGACTCCCACCACGACCTCGATCAAGATCACCGATGTCTCGTATGATTCGCGGATTAACCTGATCACGGTCAAGGGCACGGTCAAACTGACCAACCAGTCCCCCTATCCCGGCTACCCCTACTACTATTACCAGCCCAACTATCCGGCCACCGCTTATATCACCGTGGCGGCCAGCGAGGCGATCGATCGTTTCCGAAGCGTCAGCGGCAGCCAGTACACGAACGTACCGATTCCCGACACCAAGGTCACCACCGTTCCGTTCACGGAACATATTCTGGCTTCCTCCGGTATGTTCAAAGGGGGGAATGTGGTCCTCGCCGTGAGCGAATCGGACTCGAATTACTACTACTACAGCACCAAGACGGTGATCGCCAGGATGCGGAACGCCAAGGCTTACTGAGCCTCAAGCATCCACGAACGATCAGCGATTCCAGGCACGGGATTGATCGCCCGATGATCAATCCCGTGCTCGATGAGAGGTTTCAGGGTCGCATCGACCGGATCAGTCTGCCCTGGCCGGTTGATATTGATCGGGATTTGCCTGCCGATCGGACGATGATCGATCACATTCGATCATTCCAGACGGCTCTCGATCGCTTGCTGATCGATGGTCTGAACCATGTCGCCAACCTTCGAGCCCGAAGCCTCCGCGGTGCTTCGTCCGGCGATAGAGGCCGAATAAATGATCACCAACGCCGCCAGGAGGTTCTGCGCCATGTGACAGGCAATCGGCGCGATCAGGGTTTTTCGCCATTCGTAGATCCCACCCAGCACGCAGCCGGTGGCGGCAATGATGGCCAGGTTCACCAGTTCAAAGGGATGAAGTCCGGCGAAAACCAGCGACTGCAAGGGAATCGCCAGGAAGATCGGTAGCCGTCGGCGAAGCGCGTTGTAAAGCAGTCCGCGAAAAAACAACTCCTCCGTGAATGGAGCAACGATGACGACGAGCACGGATAGCGCCAGGGCATTGGCGTTTGAGGAGCGATAGATCGGCTCGTGGGTCAAGCCCGGCCGGGCCGAATCCCCCAGGAGAAACCAGGAGCCAAGCGTGAGGAGATCAATCACCATCAGAGCCACGGGCATGATCACGAGCGCCAGCGCGATGTCGGTGACCGCAGCCCGAAAACCCGGCCATCTCGGCCCGGCATAACCCCGACGGCGGGCCATCCAGAGCGGGTAGGCAATCATCCAGGCAAAAGGTATCAACGACAGGGGGACCCAGAACATCACGACAAATGGCTGCCAGGTTAAGTCGACTGGCCCGATCACAAATGGCGCCACGCGATGAACGACAAGCGGAAACAGGCCGACTGCCGCGTCGCTACCGCGCCAGGGAACATCGCGAAAGCTCGTGATCTTGACCTCGTGAGACGAAGACACCGATCGATCGCCCGAGAATTCTTGGTCGGTTTCCGCGATCGTCACAAGCCTCTCCTGAAGGGTCGCCAGGTTCGATCGAGACGGCGTCGGGAGGCCAGGAACCGACGAGGACGTCGGCAAGTCTCCTGGGCGTGAGCCTCGCCGGATGATCTCGGGAAATCGGCAAAGACCATCGCGGACCCCATGTTAGACTCTAGATCATCCGCGAGAACAACCAACCTGATCGGTCGATGAGAACTCTCTCGGTTGATTATCCCAGGGATCAGCACTGATCCTGCCGGGCCTTCGAGCCGGTTGATCCGGAGCGAAGGTCAGGACCGCTCAAGTGACGCTCGAACACGATTCGCCCGACATCGGGGTCGCTCCGAGTGACCGACCAAACCACAAAATTTCATGAAAACGCGGTTCAAAATCCTGGGCGCGATCGTTCGCATCAGCTCGTCAATTTCTCCGGGGCACTGTCGAGAAATGAGAGTTGATGATCCCGCGGCGCCAATCAACGTCGGCCTGAACCTTCTGATGCCAGTCAATCGACCAGGCCCGATTGCGTTCGAGCCGCTTACGGTCCAGAGGGATGTCGGTCCAGGACTGCGTCCAGAACGCGGCGATAAAATCCGAGTAGAGACTCCTGCCAACTTGCTGCCCGTGACGGTTGATCAACTCGACCTCCATCGGGACGAGGAATAATTCCGCCTTCGCTTCGCCGCTGAGCTGCCAGTAGGCGACTTCGCGAGCGACTTCGCGAAATTCATCCTTCATCAAGTCGTTGGCCACTCGGTCGTTACCTACCTCGACGCAAGACGACGCGGCGGCCAGGCAACGCTTGATGATCTCACTCGTCGTGAAATTCACAACCATCCTGGGCTTCTCCCTGATCATGGAAAGGAAAAAGAGGTTCGTGACAATAAACCGCTCGACGCTCGTTGGTTCAACGAGACTGTCC
>JAJYCH010000012.1 GCA_021778575.1 Planctomycetota bacterium | reverse complement strand
ACCGGAGCTTGCTCCGAGAGCAGTGATTTAGCCAACAAGGGTTTCCGGATCAGGACCGTGGAGCAAGCTCCACCAAGCAGAGCGAGAGCAAGCTCTCGCACTCCAGAGGATAAATCCGTCCGAGCACCCACCAGAAGAAATGGTGACACCGCTCGGTTCGTGAGTCGCGCCCAACCGTCGTCGCCCGGGGGGCGGGTTCCTCGACTACTCTTTCGGGAAGCCTTTTCCCTTTTGATTCGCCGCGCCCGGATCTTGGCACCGACCGCCGATGGAGTTTGCCGCTCATGAACCAGGATCGTCAAACTCGCTCGACAATTCCTGGCCTGATGATCCTGGTCGCGATCAGTCTCGGGACCAGCGGTTCCGACGCCCGCGCGCAGGGGCTGGCCGCTCGCTGGTTGGGCCAGGATGGTCATGACCTGGTCGGCGGCGAGCCCGGTCCATCCAAGAATGATTATCAGGATATCCACCTCGCGGTCAAAGGGCTGCCGCCCGACCGCACGGTTGCCGAGGTCGTCATCCACGGAACCGGCGGTGGCGAGTGGCGGTCGACGGCCTTGAACCGGTTCACCGTCCTGGTCGTCCGGGCTCCGCGCTCCCCCTCGGCCGACCTCTACGTCGAACCCTATCAGCGCGAGACCGGTCGGGCGTTCGAGATCAAGGTCAAGCTCGATAATGGTCGGGAACTCGTTGCTTACGCCAACGGCGGCAAGGCCGATCCCAACCTTCGGGTCCCCGGCGCGGGCCTGGCCGTCAAGTGGATGGGCCAGGACGGAACCGACCGGACCGGCCCGAGCCCCAACGTCGGACCCGATGGATTCGAGGATGTTCATCTCGCCCTGACAAAGCTCACCCCCGAGGCTGAGATCAAGTCGATCGATCTGACCGGGCCGGGTGGCCAGAGCTGGGCCTTCGGGCTCAACCCGCGCGCCGTCGCGAGCGCCGAACTGGTCCGGAAGCCCGACGATCGGTCCCGCGCCGACTTTTTTTTCAGCCCGACGAAGGACCTGGCCGGCGCGTCGTTGAAACTGACGCTGACCTACGCCGACGATCGGAGCGATACGGCGACCATCGCCGCCGTGAAGGTCAATCCGGCCAAGGCGATGCCCAAGGTCACGCCGCCGACGATCACCCTGGCGAAGGCAACCGCGACCTGGCACGGCCAGGACGGCAAAGGCACGGCCCCCGGTGATGTTCACATCTCGATCGAAGGCCCCAGCGCCGCCAAATCGATCACCAGCGCGGTCCTGAGCGACGGCGTCGTCACGACCTGGCTGCATCAGGCGAATGACAAGCAAAAACTCGAAGTTGGCTACGCTCCCGAGCGGCTCCAGATCCAGCGAGCCGGCCCGAACCGGCTCGATCTCGTCTTCCCGCCGACCCGCGACGAGTCGGCCGCGACCATGACGCTCCGGCTGATCGATCAGGCCGGTCACAACGAGATTCTCCGGTTCCCCGGCGGCAAGTCCGACCCCGATCTCCGCGCGCCCGCACTTCCGCCGGGCGTGGTCACGGCTCGGCCCGGCGATGATCTCAACGATCTGGCCAACCGTCACGGGACGGTCACACTCTCGAAGGGAATTTATCCGTTGACCCGACCGCTGATCCTGTCGCGTCCGGTCCGGATCGTTGGCGAGGCGGGGGCGACGCTCCAGTTCTCGCAAAAGGCCGATCAGACCGCCTGGACCTCGGCGATCAAGATTCATTCGGGCGGAACGACGCTCGAAGGTTTCGCCGTCCGGTTCGACGGACTGATCCGCTGGGATCGCGAAGTCAGCTTCGGCCCTTGCGTGATCGGCACGACCGACAATCGCGACAACGTTCCGAACGACGGCAAGTTCCGGATCACCCTGGCCCGGCTCGACCTTCAGGGACCACCGGCGAATACCGCCTGGGAGGAAGCGGTCCACCTGATCCGCGTTGTCTCGGCGTCGAGCGGTCGGATCGAACGCAACACCTTCAAAGGCGGCGCGATCTCGTTCGCGGGCGGACCGTGGACGATCGTTGACAACATCTGCAAGGGAACCTTACCCAATACATTTGTTTATCAGCTTTTTGGAGCGCGGTACACGCACGACCTGACCCTGACCGGCAACCGGCTCAAGGACGAAGGACCGTCGGGCAAGAGCTGGCGGTTCCTGGTGCTCACCCAGCGAGGGGCTCACGACCTGATCAAGGACAACGTCGCCGAAGGGGGAGTCGGCCCGCGCGAGGACGACGCCCACGCTCATCAGAATTCGCCCGAAGTGGTCCTGACCGAGGCCTATCGGCTTCACTTCGAGGGAAAACCGGCAGCGATCGCCAACGACGGGCGGCTCGTGGTGATCCCGCAACCGCAAGGCCCGCCCGCCGACACCGGCGATAGCCTGGCGATCCTCTCCGGACCCCAGGCCGGTCAGTGGCGGACGATCGCGCAGACGCTCGGCCCTCGGCTCTACTGGCTCGACGAGCCGATCGCGAAGGAGACCGACGCCATCTCGATCGGCACCGGCTTCGTCCGCGAGACCTTCGAGGCGAACACCATCGATTGCCGGGGGAGCGGGATCGCCGACAACCTGGTCCTGGCCGGAAATCTCTACGGCGTGAAGCTGATCGGCAACAAGTTGCTCGGCGGTCGCCAGGCGATCCGGCTCCAGGCGATGGCGACCGAGGAACCGGGAATCTGGGGCTGGTCGCACGCGCCGTTTCTGGGCGGGCTGATCGAGGGAAACGTGGTCGAAGACAGCCTCGGTTCCAGTTTCCGGGTCGATCACGACAAGGCGATCAAGACCAACAAGGGACGGACCTACATGTCCTTCAAATTCAAGGACAACACCTTCCGATGGACCAGCGCTCGACCGCGATCCGCCACCGAGCCGAAGGTCGAACTGAGCAGCGGTCCCAGTCTCGACCCTGGCGAGATGATCGTGACCGAGGAAGGAACGAAGGTCGAAGGAGCGTTGCCGAAGACAGTCTGGGTCCACGCCGCGACGATCAACGGCAAGGTCGTCAAGGACGCCCCGCTCAAGCCCGACGGACCGATCGGAGCCCGAGGGACCAACAACCCGAAATCCGGCCCGAGCCGTCGGCAGTAATCCCGCCTGCCTTCTGAAAGAACGTTTCAACGGCTCAGGCGCGTGTCGGCTTGCCGGGCCACGGCGGCGGGTGGTCCGGCGGGGGCCACGCCGACCCGGGTTGCCCACAAGCTGAACGGCGTCTTGTAACCCAGCGACGCCAGGTGCGCTCCGATCGGTTGATCCACGCCGTCACTTTCCAGCGTCAACTCCTGAAACCCCGACTGTCTCGAAAGCGGAGGCGAGATCAGCAATCGTTTCTCGTTGGGCGAGACCGTCCAGCGAATCAGGGTTTTTCCCGACGACCGGAGCGTGACCGTCCTCGGGTTCTTGTTTGCCATCAGTTCCAGGCCAATGGCGACCGGCTGATCATCCGACGGGTTATAGACCGAGATTATCGCCTTCGGGCCAACCATGCACAACGGCCCGGCCGGGCTCATCGTCCGGTCGCCCCAACCTTCGGCGTAGAGCATGACCGGCTGGATCGGCCGGGGCAAAAGCTCGCGATCGAAGACCGAGGTATCCGCGTCCTCGAAGACCTTGGCGTCGGCCAGGAGCGTTTCCAACCGCCCGAGATAGACCGGGAACTCGGGAAAATCGCCCGGCTTGTGGTGGACGACAACGTATCGGAGGTCGTGAAACTTCAGGTAGAGCCAGGCATACGACCGGAAATCGACACCGTCGGCCAGCTCGAAGCTCTGTTGCTGGGGCCACGCCAGGTAGGCCGGAGAAGCCAGCTTGAAAGCGTCGAACGGCGAGTTATAGAACATCAGGTTGTCATAACCGGTGTTCAGGAATGCCGTGTATCCGGCGGATGTCTTGCCGCCATGAAACGATTGCCAGTAAGTGCAGACCGACGGAAGCTGGAACGCCCCCGAATTGAACTGAGGGACGTCGACGAACGTCGCGGCGGGGTCGGACTTGAGGATCGTCTGGTAACACTTCGGCATCGGTGGAATCGACAAGGTGGCATAAGGCACCGAGCTAAGATCAACCAGCGCAACCAGAGCCAGAAAGCCCACGAGTCCGACGCGGGCCGATCGGCTCGGGATCTTCGACAGCAGGTGACGCAGCCCCGCCGAGGCCACCAGACAGGCGGCGACTGCCGCGAACAGGCTGAACCTCGCGGGAACCCGGATCATCCGGAAGCCGACGAAATACTTCTTCAGCCAGGCGGCCGGCAGGCTCACCTCGACCGACCCCACCCGGGCATAAGCACCCAGCGACAGGACGACCAGAAGCGCCAGGACTCCCCACCAGTAGCTCCGTCGCGGAAACGGCACCCGGGCGAGCAACGCATAGGCGATCAGCCCCAGAGTCACCACGCCCAGGTACGACGGGACCGACCCGGCCTCGATCTGAACATTGGTGTCGAACGGCAAGAATCGGCTCAAAAAATAGTACGGCGGCGGCACCAGGTAGCCCCAGAACGGAGCCCGGCACCTGGCGAATTCTGCCTCGGGACGCGCCATCGAGTGACCATGCGTCAGCGAGTAAATCTGGTTCGAGAACAGCACGACCAGGATCGGACCGGTGATCCCGCCGAACAGCGTGAACCAGCCCAGCCGAGCCTTGAGCCACGGCCAGGCCCCCGCCCGCCCCTGACCAATTGCCTTCCAGACGACGTAAAACGTCGCCGGAAAGACCGAGAAGACGCCGTAGTACGGAGCGCTCATCGCCACCAACGAATAAAGCAAGACCGCCGCGATCAGCCCTCGACGGCTCGGCTGATCGACCCAGCGGAGCCAGGCGACCAGGAACAGCGGGAACCAGCCGACGGTGATCTGTTCCAGTTCGCCGTGCGAGAAGTACAGCATCGGCCCGGCGATCATCGCCATCATCCCGCCCAGCGTCGCCGCCAGCCGGCTCCGGACCACGTTCCAGATCAATAAGAACGTGCCGATCCCGGTCAGCAAGAACGAAGCGGTCCGGATCAGGTTGTAACAGAGCGCGTCGCTGCTAAAAATCATCGACAGCGGGATGTAGAGCAAGCTCTGAAAGTGCATCGGCGGCAAGGTGCCCAGCGAAGCCCCCACCGGATACTGGATCTCCGGACAGAAGAACGGCAACCGCCCCGCCATCAAGCACGCTTTATACCACCGCATTGTCCAGAGATGCGCCAGCGGGTCGACCCGCGAGGGAAGCTCGGAACCGAACGTCAGGAACGCCGGCCAGGTCGCCACCACCAGGCAGCCCAGATAGAACAGGGCCACCAGCGCCACGGTCCGCCAGCCGGGAGTCAGCGGTAAGGTTCCGACGGTCTCGCGATCGGGGGGAGTCGCCATGGCGGTCTCTGAGTCACTCGGGTCGAAGTGTGTCGCGAATTGACCGGCAAACCAGAGGCTCCGGACAACCCAGGGCCATCCGCTCCGGCAACGCTTCGATCGAGTTATCGTCCACCCCGGCGCGATCGCTCCCCTCGACTTCTCCGACGGAGATCCTCCCTCCTACCACCTGTATCGATCAGGCAAATTGATAGAACCTTGCATCCGTCGAGATCATGTCAACCAGCAACATCGGCAAGCTTGAACCCCGACAGAAACGACCGGGAACCCATTCGGGCAGCGCGGCGGCCTTAACGACTCGATCGTTCCCGGGCCAGCCGAAATTCGGCTTGTAGCCGATAAAATTCGATCCGCCTGGCGGCGATCACCCACTCCGCCTGATTGGCGGCGACGGCCAGGATTTCCGCCTCCAGCTTCTTGAGCCGGTCAACCTCGGCCGCCAGAACCTTGATCCGTCCCTTCCGATCGGCCGAGCCGTCGAGCCGGGCATCGAGCAACCGATCGGACCAGAGCTGGATCGGCTCGTAACCCGCGGCATAGCGCGCCGAATCGCTCAACTGGTCACCGGGCGCGGGGGGAGCCTTCTGCGACTCGCGATAATAATCAAGCATCCGTTCACAGACCTTGACCCGTTGGTCAGCCAGATCCTTCAGCTCGCCCACCTTGGGCCGGGCGAGTTCCTGAGGAGCCGGGGCCAGGGCGGGAAAGAGCGCCAGGCCGCCCAGAAACACGCCAACCAACAAGGTTCGTTGCGGCTTACGCATCGATTTTCTCCGTCGAAGTCATTGGCTCAAGTTCGGAGGGCAAGCCCTAATACCGTTGAATGAGCGATCACTGGATGCCGCGTTGGTCTTTCTGACTCCCTCCCCCACGCGGGTGGAGGGGACAAAAATTCTCTTCGCTCGAACAATTTAACACTAATCCAACGGTATTGGGACAAGCCCTACCCTACAATCGGAAATGCCGGATCGGTCCGGATTTTCTGGGGATACCCAAGTCGAAGTCTAAAGCGCGTTCAAGCGTCAGCAGGGCACCCCGAGAAAATCCAGGGACACCCGAAATGCCTTCCGGGAAACGAAAAAAGCGGACAGGTCATCCCCGATTCACGTTGAAACACGCTTCACCGACCCGTTTCCCAAAAAACTGTGCTTACCCGACCTCAAATCCAAGGAAAGTGTGAGAGATCGGACCGGGTTCGATTCTTGACCTCCTGTTGAGAACCAGCACCATGATCGTCAGTGAACAACGTCTGGCGGCGAATCGTCGGAACGCCCAGCGCAGTACAGGCCCGAAGACCGCCGAAGGAAAAGAGCGATCGCGTGCCAATTCGTTGAAGCATGGCCTCTGCGCCTCCAAATTGGTCCCCGAGGACCTGGCGATGGTCCAGGAACGCTCGGCCGAGATGTATCAGGCACTCAACCCGCAAAACCGTTACCAGATCTGGCTCGTCGACGAGATGGCGGTCATCAGTCTCCGGGTCGACCGGTCGGAACGGATCGAGCGGCGAAATCGCGACTTCAAGGCCCTCAAGGCCGAACTTTGCTGGGAGGATGACCGCAAGATGCAGGCGATCCAGCTCGGGTCGATCCTCGGATCGAACCCGCCCCAGATCGTCGAGGCACTCCGGCGAACCCCCCAGGGGTGCGAATGGCTGATGTCACGCTGGGCGATGCTGGCGCACGTCGCCGACGTGAAGACCGTCTGGACTCCCGATCAGATCCGCCTGGCGTTCGACCTGATGGGCACTCCCGCCGAATTCCGCGACGGCCAGCTTCCCGGAGCCTCGATCGACTTCGAGGGCAAACCGCTCGACCCGACCGACGATCTCGCCATGATCGCCCGTCGCGAGATCGCCCTGCTCAAAGAGCGCCGCGAGCATGTCACCGACCTCGACGAGATCGAACACAGCCTGGCCATGGCCGACCTGAGCATCCAGGAAGAAAACGACCCCGAACTCAAAAAACTCCGGCGCTATGAAGCCACGCTCCATAACCGCTTCCGCTGGTTCATGAACCAGTACCACCAAAAACCCGACCACAAACGCCCGACGCCCGGCTGCTACCGGAACGACTGGAAAGGGGAATCGGCAATTCCCGAACCCGAAGCCGTGGCCGAGCCCGAAGTCGTGGCCGAAACCGTGGCTGAAACCGTCGCCGAAACCGTCGCCGAATCGGTCGCCGAGACCGAAGTCGAGCCCGAAGTCACGACTCGCCCCGAGCGCGAGCCGGAACCGGTCGACGACGCCGACCTGATGCTTCCGTCACGCGTCGAGAAGAAGCTGAAGAAAGCCGAGTCGCGCCGCCAGGCCCGGCATCGAAAAGCCGAACGTCTCCGAGCCTGATTCCGACGGACCGGTAGAGTCGTGCCAGATCCCGCAAATTCACCCGTTCGCCTCGCGTCGCCGTCCCCGCGCGTCCACGAATCGGCTTTGGCGAGAAAATGAGCGTCCGCAGAGCTTCGGATCGCGGTGGTGTCGCGGCAATCCCGGAGGACGGGCGGCATCGAGCCGCAGGGGAGGCTCCGATTCACCCGACGAATCGCCAGAAACCCTTGCCAGATCATGGGAAAGTTCGAAATGAACAGGAATCGCCGGTTTTGTTCGCAAGCCGGAACGAAGCCACCCGGTTTTTGCGGAACGAAGCCATCGTGAAGTCGGAAATCTCGTTCCCACGGTCCTCGGTGGGAACGCGGAAGACGTTACGCCCGATCTGTGGTGGAGTTCAGCGAGAAGTCTCAAAAAATTCGTCGAAAAAATCAGTGGATTCACTCTCTGGAATTTCTCTCTTTCTTTCTTGGAGCTCCTGGCGGCTTGGCCGTTCAACCCCACGGATTTCGTCCGAATTCCACGACCACCGTGGAATTCATCAAGCGCCCAAAGATTTTGCTTCCCGACCAACCTTGTCGGAATTTCGCGACGAGAACAAATGGTTTGTCACTACTTCCATCCGGTTGCGTATACTACGTTAGGGAGATTGTCGAATGCCTTGTGCGAGGGAATTCGACATTATGATCTCCACCATTTCTCCTCGATAATTCGCCAGAAAAAGCCGGTGGAGGCTCCGATGCTCGGGAAACTCAAGGAATTGTTTGGCCCGGCCGGTCGTGTGAACCTGGAGCGTCGGTTCTCCATCCATTGCGAGACGCCGCAGGGGAGCATGTCGCGCGTCTATCGAGCGAATGACAAGGACACGGGGCGAACGGTCGCCTTGAAGATTCAGTTGCCCGACAAGCACGCCGCCGCTGAATCTCGCGCTGAACGTGGAACTCGCCCGCCCGAAGGCGAGATCGCCATGAGCATCGTCCACCCCAACGTGGTGAAGACCTATGAGCACGGCCTCGCCACGACCGGCGAGCGGTACATGGTCATGGAGTTCATCCAGGGGGTAAGCCTCAAGTTCGTCCGCGAGGCGACCAAGGTCGGCGTCCGGGCCAAGGTCGCCTTGCTCGCCCAGGCGGCCGACGCACTCGCCGCCGTCCACGCCGCCGGCTATATCCACCACGACGTCAACCCGAACAATTTTCTGGTCGATCACGATAACCACGTCAAGCTGATCGACTTCGGACTCGCCGTGCCCAATACCCCGGCGTTCCGCCGGCCCGGTAACCGGACGGGGATGCTCCAGTACATGGCGCCGGAACTGATCAGACGCGAGCCGACTGATGAAAAGATCGACATTTTCAGCTTCGGCGTCCTTGCCTTTGAATTGTTGACCGACAAGCTGCCGTTCGGCGGCGGGACGAACCTGGCCCAGATGACCCAGAAATTCAACGCCAAGCCGATCGACCCGCTGATCCTCAACCCCCGGCTGTCCGACGAACTGGTCGACATCCTGCTCCGGACCATCGCCCAGAAACCGGCCGACCGCTGGCAAAGAATGGCGACCCTGGGCGACGCCCTCCGAGACGTCAACCCCAGACGCGAGACCAAGGGAAACGCCCAGGCGTCGTGAGGCCAAAAACCAACCACCGTAGGGCAACAACCGTTGGGTAGAGCTTGCCCTGCCCCACGGAATCACCGAAGCGGCAAATCGCCCGACACGTCCCAGAGATGAATGAGATTATCTTCACCCGCTGATGCCAGAATCTTGCCGTCGGGACTGAACGCCAGCGCCCAGATCTTGCCGTGATCCTTGGGTTCGAGCCGGGTGAGCATCTTCCGCGACGGGACGTCCCAGACGAAAATCGTCCCGCCCGAGTCGCCCGAGACCATCGTCTGGCCGTTGGGGTGGAATGCGATCGATAAAACCGCCTTGATGTGACCCTTGTAAATCGCGGCCGACTTGCCCGTCGAGGCATCCCAGAACCGGACCCAGCGCGATTCGTCGGCCGAGACCACGAACCGGCCATCGGGCGAGAACAGCACGGGGGCGAGATACGACCGTTTGGCCTCGATCGTGAGCCGGGGGATCAGGGGAACGGCGTCCGCTTGCCAAAAAGCAATTTTCCCATCCATGCTTCCCGACGCGATTGATTGACTATCCGGGGAGAAAGCGACCGTCGTCAACGGTCGAGGCAGAGTCGGGCTATCGATCGGGAGATTACTGGAGGGCGTCACCTTGAGAAAGTTCCAGAGCGTGAGATAACCCTCGGTCTCATCCCGGGCGTTGCCTCGGACCAGGTAACGACCATCGGGCGAGAAGGCCAGGCCCCAGCCTTTCGACGCGGCGCCAATTCCCAGAAACATCGACGGTTGCAGCGGCTCCGATTGGTTCTCCGGGTCCAGAGTGTCCCAGAACTTCACCGAGTTTGTCGTCTCCGAGGCCAGCCAGCGACCGTTCGGCGAGTAGACGACCGATCCAAAGTTGGCGTCGAGCGCGGGGAACTGATGGGTCGGGCCGGCTTGCTTCAGATCCCAGATCCGGATCTCGCCGGCGGCCCGGCTGGCCAGGCTTCTGCCATTGGGAGCAAACGCGATCGACGTGATCTCGCGGTTATGCCCCTTCAGCGGAGCCCGCTCGACGAAGTCGGGCGGAGTTCTCCCGCAGCCCGCGAGCGATCCCAGCAACAGGACGACAACCATCGATCGGTCAAATCTCATGATCAGCCAGCCTTCGGGCACAGAGGACTCTCGGATGGTTGGCGGCGTCGCGGATCGTCGGGGCAAGCTCGAACTCGCGCCGGGCTGCAATCAGACCACGGACCGACATTTCTTGATCCGAGCCGATTTCGAGGATCAGATGCCCGCCCGGTCGAAGAAGTTCAACCGCCTGCGGGATAAGCGATCGACCACTCGCAACCCGTCCTCGCCGCCATCGAGCGCCAGATGGGGCTCGAAATCGCGGACACCGGGCTCAAGCGTCGCGACGACGGCCGAGGCGATATAGGGCGGGTTCGAGAGGATCAGGTCGAACGGGCCGCCGGCCCGGACCGGTTCGAGAAGGTCCCCTTCGACGAACGCGACACGCGATTCCAGGCCCAGCGTCGAGGCGTTCCGGCGGGCGATGGCGAGCGCTTCAGGACTGAGGTCGATGGCGAAGAATCGCGCGGTCTTATGATGATGCACGCACGCCAGGGCCAGGCAGCCCGAGCCGGTCCCGACGTCAACGCATCCGGGACTGTCGATACCTTTGAGCTTCGCCAGAGCCTCGACGATGACGAATTCGGAGTCGGGCCGGGGGATCAGCACGGCGGGGGAGACGGCGAAGCTCAGCGAGTAAAACTCCTTCCGACCGACCAGATAGGCCACCGGAGCCCCGTCGGCCCGCCGCTTGACCAGGTCGCGAAAAGCGCCTCGGGGGGCCTCGGCCACCTCGTCCTCATACCGGGTGTAGAGCTGGACCCGCTCGCAGGCCAGGACCGACGCCAGGAGAACTTCGGCATCGAGTCGAGGGCTCTCCGACCCCTTCTTCTTGAGGAAGTCCTTGGTCCAGTTCAGAAGTCGGCCGACCGTCCAGCGATCATCGGGCTCGGCGGGCATGGTGTTCTCTCTCGCGGAACTTCAGGGCGATCCGACCGAAGATTGTGTGTTCATCAACCCCGAAATTCACGATCCTGTTGATGACTTCCGAATGCGGGGCGGTCGTAAAGTTCAGGACAGATCGCCCAACTGTTCGCGACGATCGTGGTCGATCAGCGCGGTGCAAACCGGGTCGAGGTCGCCGACGATGATTCGATCGAGGTTGTACCACGTCTGGTTGATCCGGTGGTCGGTCACGCGGTTCTGGGGGAAGCTGTAGGTCCGGATTCGCTGCGAGCGGTCGCCAGATCCGATCAACGTCCGGCGCTGTTCGGCTCGCTCGGATCGGGCCTTTTCTTCCTTTTGATCGAAGAGTCGGCCCCGGAGAATTCGCAGGGCCTTGGCCCGGTTCTTGTGCTGGCTCCGCTCGTCGCGGCAGACGACGACGACACCGGTCGGCAGGTGAGTCATCCGGACGGCGCTGGCGGTCTTGTTCTGGTGCTGTCCGCCGGGACCGCCGGCGGTCATGGTGTCGACCTGGAGGTCCTCGTCACGGATCACGATATCGACTTCTTCAGGCTCGGGCAGGATGGCGACGGTCGCGGCCGAGGTATGGACGCGTCCCTGGGTCTCGGTCTCGGGCACGCGCTGGACCCGGTGGGTTCCGCTCTCGAACTGAAGGTGGCGAAAGGCCCCTTCGCCGGTGATCCCGAAGGTCGCCTCGCGATGGCCGCCGAGTTCGGTGGGGACGATTTCGAGGGTCTCGAACCGCCAGTTCTTCGAGTCGGCGTAACGTCGGTACATCTCGGAGAGGTCGCGAGCGAACAGAGCGGCCTCGTCGCCGCCGACCCCCGCGCGAATCTCGACGATCAGGCCGGCCCGGTCCGACCCGGCGGCCTTGTCGTAGAGCATGTCGCGAAGCGTCTCGCCGACCTCTTGCTGACGGGCGACGAGCGATTCCAGCTCGGCCTCGGCATAGGTTCGCATGTCGAAGTCAGGCTCGGCCTCGATCATGCTCCGAGCTTGCTGGATCTCGCGGCCGAGTTCGAGGTAGCGGCCATAAGGCACGGCCATCTTGGCCAGGCTGCCGCGCTCCTTGGCCAGGGCGGCGTAGCGCGCCGGCTCGGTCGCCAGTGCCGGGTCGACCAGCGCGGATTCCAGCTCCAGAAACCGCTGGTAATCAGCCTGCATTTTCTCGAACACGGACGGGCCTCGGAGCCTGACGAGTGGGGGACCGCCATCGAAACTAACGATCGACGGCCCGACCGGACTTCACACCAGGTGAGGTCCGACGGGCCGTTCGGTGATCGAGAGCGGCGACGACTAGGCTTTCTCGGCGGCCACTTCGGCCGGCTTCTTGGCCTTGCCGTAGGTTCCCTGGAACTTCTTGTTGAACTTATCGACCCGACCCGCAGCGTCCACGAACTTCTGCGACCCGGTATAGAACGGGTGGCACTTCGAGCAGACTTCGACCACGATCTTGGGCTTGGTGCTGCGAGTGGCGAACGTGTTGCCGCAGCCACAGGTCACGGTCGCGTCCAGATACTTCGGGTGAATGCCGTCCTTCATCGTCGCCTCATCTTTCGAGAACAGAACGCCCACCACCTGCCGAAGTCCGGAAATCAGACCTCGATGCGGCGAGCCAGGGGTATTACGATACTCGATCGGCCAGGGATCGGACAATCCTCTTTTTCGGTTCGAGAATTATCGGGTGTCCCCGGATTTTCGGGGGGGCTCCGGTCGGCCCTCCCTTCGACCTTCACCGACGAAGCCCGCTCTGGAGTGCGAGAGCTTGCTCTCGCTCTGGCGACCGGAGCTTGCTCCGAGCCGAGTGGCAGGGCCGTTCTGCGGATTTCCGGATTCAGGACCGTGGAGCAAGCTCCACGAAGCAAAGCGAGAGCAAGCTCTCGCACTCCAGTGCACCTATCACCCCACAGCCAACCCGATCATCCGGGTACACCCGAATTATCAGGGCCAGCCCGGCGTCCTCGATCATTTCGGCTTCTTGCCGTCGAGATAATCCTTCACGTACGCTTCGACCTGCTCGTAGGTGAACAGCTTGTCGACGTCGTCAAGGGTGAACCGCTTCAGTTCCTTGCCGTCGGGCGTGTACAGGAAGACGGCGGGGATGGCGCCGATGTTGAGCTTCTCGAAGGCGTCGTCGTTCCGCTCGTCGAGGATCAGGTTGGTGAAGGTCGCGTGCTTTTCCTTGAGGAAGTCGAGCGCCTTGGTCACCTTCTTGGCGTTGTCGGATTCATCGAGCGAGAGCGAGACGGCGACCAGCCCCTTGTCGGCGTATTTCTCGTGCATTTCGACCAGGTGCGGGAAGTTCTTCATGCAGGGGCCGCACCAGGTCGCCCAGGCGTCGACGATCACCAGCTTCGCCTTGGGGTGGGCGGCGACCTCGGCCAGGTAGCCGGGCCACTTGACCGGGGTCAGCTTGACCTCGGCGTCTTTTTCGTTCGCTCCGGCCGGGGCGAGGGCCACAAAGCCGATTCCCGACAGGGCGACAACCAGCGCGAGGCGGACAGTCGTTTTCATGGTCGATCCACTCCACTTCACTTCGGCCAAGGGTACGTCTTGATGGCGGTTCCAGGTCGAGAAACGACCTCGCCGCCGGGGGATGGCCCGGCGGCGAGGAGATTAACAATCGTTCCGCATCGGTCGGGTTCAGACCCGATCTCAACGCTTGTAGGAGATTCCGCAGCCGACGGCGCGGGTCTCGGTGACTTCGACGGTCTCGTTGCCGAGGACGGCTTCGATGGCCGGCTTCAGGTACGACTGCTTGACCTTGCTCTCGTCCTGGGTGCTGTCGTCGAGAGCGCCCATGTACTTGACGGTCCGGTTCTTGTCGAGGACGAAGAACTCGGGGGTCCGGGTGGCGCCGTAGGCCTTGCCGATCTTGCCCGTGGCGTCAACGCCGTAGACGGTGTTGCCGGCGTACTTGCCCTCTTTGAACTTGGTCTTGATGGCGGGGATGGCGTCCTCGCTCTTCTCGTCGGCGGCGTCGCCCGAGCAGCAGATGCCGACGAACTTGACGCTCTTGCCCTTGAACGACTTGGCCACGTCGGCCAGGCGGTCTTCGGTGGCCTGGACGGCCGGGCAGTGGTTGGCCAGGAAGGCGACAACGACCACGTCTTCCTTGATGTCGGCCAGGTTGACGGTCGTTTCCTTGTCGCCTTCGGTGGCGGTCAGGCCGGCGATCGCCGGGGCTTTGTCGCCGAGGCTCAGCTTGGTGTTATACTTGCCGGCGAAGCTGGTGCCGGCGACGAGGGCCACAACGGCCAGGCTCAAGGTCCACTGACGCATGAGAGCGATCTCCTGGAAGGTAAAGTGTCTGCTGCTCTGAGAGAAATTCCGGGGCGGGCGGACGTTCATCCTTCGGTCGACCGCGAACGCTTCACTCGCCGACAAGCCCCCCGAGCCATTCCCTCGGGGAACCTTGATCGAATCGACGCACATGCAGTCGTCAAAGGATTCGGGTCTAGCTATGAGAGCGTCAGAATCGGCCGGAAGGTCCCCGGATTCGCGGATTCCGGCGGCAATTCCGACCCGATTATAGGCGGCCCAGCCAGGGTGTCAACCGGCTGTCCGACCCAACCGGATGCCTTTGGTGGTGCCCGGCCGGTCCGATTCTCGGAACTCGTCGGCCCCGGGACTTCACTGGCCCAGGGCTTTGATCAGGGCCGAGAGCGCCGCGATGACGATCGGGCCGAACAGAAAGACGAGGATCGATGCCTTCATGATCGATCGGGCGTGGACTCCCGGATCGGGGGCGAGCTGTTCCCAGGCGTCGTCAAGGTCATCCTCGGTCTCGGCCGGAGGGGCCCAAGACTGGGCGATCAAGATCCGAGCCGCCGAGGCCAGCGAGGCCGGAACCTGAAGCCGGACCCCACCGGTGGCGACCTGGTACAGGGTATTCCCGGCGATCCGCTCGCCATCCAGGAACGTCGGAATCCCTTCGGCCTCCAGCCGGATTCGCGGAGCATTGGCCAGGTTGGGGTGCGAATAGGTCGCGACGGTGACCAGCGAGGCGCGGTCGCCGGGGGGCAGGAGGATCTGCGGCGGCGGCTCGTCGAGCAGTTCCACATCATGCTTGGGACAAAGCTCGCCGGCATCGAGCTTCCAGAAGCGTTCGCAGATCGAGCAATATCCCTGCCGGCGGAGGGTCTCGCCACATTCGGCGCAGAGCGTGGCGTCGGCCTCAAGGCGGTCGGCCACCACGCGGCACCGTGGGCAATAGCGTGGCGAGACCGGCGTCGACTCGATCCAGGATGCGTCTTCCATGAAATGTTCTGCCCCCACCAGGCCCGAGCCCGGAACGATCGTGAGGATGAATCCCGAGCAACCCCAGGATCATGGTACGGCGACCGCCGGGGTAGGGAAAGTTACCAGCGGTTCCGAGCCGGTCCGACCCCCCAAAAGCGGAATCTTACGGTTCCGGGAACTTTCCTTCCGCCCGATCGTCAAATTGATGTCAAGATAGGACGAAGAGGATCACGGGCCCGGTTGCCCGAGATCCCCCAGTCTCCCGAACTCGCTAGCTTGGCGACAGGTTCGCGTCTTATAATCGTTACAAGGCCGAACTTTCCTCGGGTCGGCTTGTTCTCCGGTCCAGCATCACGGTTTTCTTCGCGATTCGCCGCGTCATTCACGGCTCGTGTGACATATTATCTGCAAACCGTCGGATCGTCCGTAGCGCAACGTATGCGAGCCGGTCCGTCGGCGGGAGCAAACACCCATGGCTGCTTCGTCGAATGAATCGTTCGGGCTGAAAATCGCCACTTCGCTCAGCATCGCGCTGGCGGTGGTGTTGCTGGTCGCGGTCTACTTCCTCAACTCCTATTATAACCAGGCAGTTGAGGCGAACCTCGCCCAGGAAAAAAAGATCAAAACGCTGAATGACGACCTGCGGACCTTCACGACCCAGGCGAATGAATATCGGACCATGATCGGTTACCCGCTGATCGAGGACTTCGAGGCCGCCAAGGCCCAGATGAAGAAGGATAACGAGGCGATCAAGTCGGAACTTCAGACGATGCAGTCGGAGATCGCGACCACTGTTGCCGACTTCCAGAAGAAAATCGAAGCCAAGGGGGCCGACGCCTCGCAGTTCACCGCCCTGACGCAGCGGGCCAAGGAACTGGTCGACAGCTACGTGACGAACTCGAACACGTCGTACCAGGCCTCGCTCGCCCGGTTGAAGGATCTGACGGTCAATCAGGCCAAGCTCTCGGCCGCCGTCGCCCTCAACTACATCGACCTGAGGCGTGACCTGGAACTGGCCAACAAGGTCAATTCCGACTTGAAGAAGGTCGTCGAAGACGCCTACGCCACCGCGAAGGCTGAACTCGACGCGACCATCAAGAAGGACGAAGAACTTCGGTCGGGCCTCGTCACCGACAACCAGGCCAAGTCCGAACAGCTCGCCACGGCGGAAACCAAGCTGACCAACGTCACCAACGACCTTCAGGCCAAGATCGACGCGGGTGACAAACGGATTGCCAGCCTCAATGCGATCCGTCGCGACCTGCAGGACATCAACAACCGCAAGGAAGACGTGATGACCAGGCCCGGTGGGCGGGTCACCTTCGTGGACTACGGCACCAAGACGATTCGGGTCAGCGTCAACCGTTCGCAAGGGGTTCGGCCCTTGATGCGGTTCACGATCTTCGACAAGAATTCGGTCGGCCTCTCTAGCGACAAGCCCAAGGCCGCCGTCGAGCTGATCAAGGTGGGCGACCCGGCCAAGGGGGAGTATGACAGCCTGGCCCGGATCGTCAACACTTACTTACCGACCGATCCGATCAAGTATAACGACTTCATCTACTCGGTCGGTTGGAGCTATGATCACCCCCAGCGGTTCGCTCTGATCGGCAAGATGGACGTGAATCGCGACGGTAAAGACGACCGGGGCGAGTTGATCCGGATGATCGAAGCCGCCGGTGGCGTGGTCGAGTTCGACCTGCCGCCGCCGGGAGTCGACCGGGCTCCGGGGCAGGCGGCCGTGGCCCGGGCGTTCGCCCGGATCGGTGAACCGGTTCCTCCCGCCGTCGGTCGGGCCTCGGGCAAGATTTCGGGACTGGCGTTCGCCTATGTCACCGATAATCGGCCCACCTTGATCCTCAACGCGAAGAAGGACACCGAGACCGCCCGCGACGACACCGCGTTCCTCCAGGAAGAGTCGGCCGCGTCGCAAGAAGCCCGTAATCAAAACGTCCGGCCGCTGCCGCTCGAAAAGCTGCTCAGCATGCTCGGCTATGAATACTCGGCGCCGCTCGAAGGCCGTCGCGAAGCTTACGACAAGGCGGCGATCAAGTCGATCGTCAAGCCCAAGGGGGGCTCGGCTGCGGCTCCCGCCACCGACACGACCACTCCCGACTCCCCGCCCGCAGAGATGCCGAAGTAACCGGGACCGGTTGATCCCGTCCGATCGCAAACCAAGAATCACCCGCCGCGAAGTTCGCTTCGCGACGGGTGATTTGTTTGGTCAAGTTGCCGTGCAATCATTCCGGAACACGACACATCGATACTTTCAACAGATAAACACAAATCGCCGGGGCTCGAATATTTCGAGCCCCGGCGATCGGTTGCAGATCTCTTGATTGGTGAAATTTGCCGTTACTTCCGTTCGGCGATCGGCACCACGGGTCGGGTGGGCGGGCCGATGTAGCGGGCTCGGGGACGCATCAGGCGGTTGTGGTCGAGCTGCTCGATGATATGTGCCGCCCAGCCGGCGACCCGCGCCATCGCGAAGATCGGCGTATAGAGATGAATCTCCAGGTTCATGTAGTGATAGAGCCGGGCGCTGGGCCAATCGACGTTCGGCGGAAGCTGTTTCTGCTCGGTGACGGCCTTCTCGATCGGCTCGGCCATTCGCTCCCAGCGGTCGTCGCCCACTTCCGCCGCGAGCGCCGCGCAGTGGGCCTTGAGGATTCGAGCCCGGGGGTCGCCGGTCTTGTAGACCCGGTGGCCGAAGCCCATGATCCGGGTCTTCTTGGCCAGGGCTTCCTCGATCCAGCGTTCGGCGTTCTCGGGTGATCCGACCGATTCGAGGACCTTCCAGGCTTCCTCGTTGGCCCCACCGTGGAGCGACCCCTTGAGGGTTCCGATCGCCGCGACGATCCCCGAATAGATGTCCGAGAGGGTCGAAACGGTCACCCGTCCCGAGAAGGTCGAGGCGTTCAGCTCGTGCTCGGC
>JAJYCH010000599.1 GCA_021778575.1 Planctomycetota bacterium | reverse complement strand
TGGTTGATCATGCTGTCCATGTTCCCGGCACTGATGCCGAAGAACAGGCGAGGCCGACCGAACGTTTTCCAGGGTTCGGCGCTCTTCCAGTCGGGCTGGCTGAGAATCGCCACCCGGAACCCGGCCGCTTCGAGAACCCGCCCGAGTATTCCCATGGCGAACGCCGGGTGATCGACATAAGCATCACCGCTGACCAGGACGATGTCGACGGCGTCCCAGCCGCGCCGGTCCATCTCGGCCCGGGTCGCGGGGAGATGCGGTAGCGGCAGGTTGACCAGCGGAAGCACCGGCAATTGCGTCGGCGCGACGTTGGGTCCGGCGTTCCGGGTCGAGCAGGGTGGAGCAGTCGGCGCGTTGTTCATATCCGGACGAGGATCTCAAGGAAGACGGGCGAGCCCCAATCGGTTATTATGCACTGATCCTACGTCCTTCGGCAACAGAGGACCCCAATGATGGCGACTGTCCGACTGTCAGCAAGACTCGCTACACCCCCGAAGACCTCCTGGAGATCCGAGATCGGCCGATGCCGGAACTGGTCGATGGTGTTTTGATTGATCGTCCAAAAGGGATTGAGCGCGATTCGATCGCGTGTCAGATCATGGTTCTCATCGGGAATCATGTGGTCAATAAGAAACTGGGCGTTGTGAATGGATCTCGCTGCGGGTTTCAGATTTTTGAAGGGGACCCCGAAAAGGTCAGGGTCTCTGATGCATCTTTCACGAGCCGAGAGAGGATTTCGCGAGATCGGCTGGCCCAAGGGCACGCCAGAGTCGCTCCCAATTTGATCGTCGAAGTGACCTCCCTCGACGGATCAGCGGATCAGTTAGAATCAAAGCTCAACGATTATTTGTCGGCGGGAGTCCTGTTGATCTGGGTCGTCTATCCCATCTCGCAAACGGTCATCGTGCATCGGGCAAATGGCTTGCTCAATCGTCTTCAGGCCAACGAGATCCTCGATGGCGGAGACGTCCTTCCCGGCTTCGAGGTCGAGGTTTCCCAGCTATTCGCCTGAGCCTGGCCTTCCAAACCAGCGAATCGCCAGCTCGGGCCTCAGCTTGAGCGTGGTCATCTGCACGAGCAGTCTCGGATCAACGGCGATCCGGGCCAGGGTCGAGCGGTCGAGCTTGATCGAGCGAGCCAGACAGCTTCGAGCCAGTTCCGCGTTTCCCCCTTTGAGGGCGACGTGGGCCCGGTTGAGATACGCCCGAGCAAGGGTCCGGTCGGCAGCGGGACGCACTTTCCGGACCCAGGGGTGGTCGGGGCCGTCGATCCGGTCGATCGCGTCGAGCAATCGGGTCGTCTCTTCGAGGTCGGCGACCCCGGTCTTGAAGCGGTGAGTCTCGCTCGAAGCATGCCAGCGCATCGACACCGAGGGAGGGCCGAGACACCACGCCAATCCCCACTTTCGGGCGATCCGGAGCCAGAATTCCCAGTCGACGACATAACGATAGGAGGGGTCGAACCCTCCGAGAGTCTGATGCGCTTCCCGGAGAATCGTCACGGCCGAACAACGGAATGGATTTGACGAGGCGAGAAAGTGGTTCCACTGGCCGGGAAGAACGACAATACTCGACAATCCCGAGGCATCGGCACCGCCGAAGTCGATCGCCAGCCCGCCCGGATCGACGACCGATGTCGGAACAGATCGACCGGTTTCGTCGATCATGGTGACGGGACCGGCAATCAGTCCCAGCCGGGCCTCGGGCTGTGATTCAAAAAGTCGTTGCTGATTGGCCAGATGGCCGGGATGCATCACGTCATCTTGATGAAAGATCGCGACCCATTCGGTCCGGCTCAGCTCGACGCAACGGTTCCAGTTTCCGGCCAGACCCAGACGCTCGGAATTGACCGTCATCTTCGCGCGATCGCCGCAAATTTCGCGAACGATCGCCAGCGTATCGTCCTCGGATCGGTCGTCGACCACGATCAGGTCAAACTCGCAACCGGTTTGAGCCAGAATCCCGGTCAGAGCCTCGCGCAAGTGACGGGCTCCGTTGCAGGTCGGCAGTGCGACGGTCACTCGGGGGAGCAATGGCTTGGACAAATTGACCTCGCGAATGAAGAAATCGGTTGGCCGTTCGTCTATGCTTGGAAGCGACAGTATCGGGAACGACCCGATTGTCGATCACCTTGAGCCTTGCACCTCGGGAGTCGGTTCGATGCACAAACCGGTATTGATCGGATTGCTCAGCGCGGTTGGTCTGGGACTGTCGTGCCTGACGATCAGTACCAGGCCCGGCTTACTGGCTCAACAAAGTTCCCCCGTTCTGCCGGCTCAAGTGGTCGGCGGGGCATTCGGCGGGGCGGGCAATCCGGCGAACGAAGCGAGTCCCGCGATCAAGCTCGCCGCGAAGCCAATGACGGTTGCCGAAACCAAGGTCTGGCTGAAACTTCAAGAGAAGGTGACGTTCGATTTCCCGAAAGATGCGACGCTCGATGAAGTGATCAAACACGTTCAGAAAAGCACAGTGGACAAGACTGATTTTCCCGACGGAATTCCGATCTACGTCGACCCGCAAGGCCTACAAGACGCCGACAAGACCATGGCCTCGACCGTCCAGATCTGTCTCAAGGGAATCCCGCTGACAACGACCTTGAAGCTGACTCTCCGTCAACTCGGCCTCGGCTACTGGGTCAACCATGATGGTCTGCTCATCATCACGTACATCGAGGCCGACGAGATGCCGGTTGATCCGTCGCCGTTGATTCTCGAAGAACTGGCGGCACTCCGGCGCGAGGTCAGAGAACTCCACAACGAGCTCAGGACTGCTCGGGGTGCCGAACCTCTCAAAAATCCCGGTCCCGGTGAACCGAAGACGACACCGGCGATGGGTGCTTTCGGCGGCTTTCGTTAAGTGGTGCCCGAGGGATCAGCCTGTTGATCAGCCAGCTTCCGGAAGTTCTCCCACGAGAACAATCCCGAAGAATGGCCGTCGTTCCAGACCAGCCGGAGAGCGTAGTTGCCGATTGGTTCCATGCCTTCGAGCTTGAGGTCGGAGCGGATCGTCGACGGGTCGAGAATCCGCTCGCCGGTCCATTCGTTCCGGCAGGTCGCGCACGGACATTCGCCTCGAAGGTAGCGATAAGGGAGCCGGTCGACCCGGCTCTCGTCCCAGGTCAGTTCGAGGATCTGGTCGCCCGAGAAGGCCCGGATATTGGTGGGTGCGTCGGTCATGAACCTCGGCTCGCAGCGGGATGTCCGAAAAAAACGATGGCGGAATCCAACCCTGAGATTACCACACCCATCGGTCCCAGGGCGACGGGAGTCGAGTCATGGAACGATTCTTTGTGAAAGCGGCCAGCGTCAACGCGGTCCGTCGGGCGCTCGATCGCGCTCCGGGCGGGGCTTGCGTGATCGGCCGGTTCGACCGCGAGACGATCGAGTGCGGCCACACGATGTCGGCCCACAGCCTGCATCGGCACTGGCCGGTCCTGCTCAGTCGGCTCGACAAGGCCGGGCTGAGGGTGGTCGAGCGTCCGGGTCCGATCGCACTTGATCCGTCGGAACAAGGCTGAAACGACGCGAGACGGGCGGCCCTGATGAGGGGCCGCCCGTCTCGTTGGTAATCATCGATCGCGATCGATCGTGGTTTACTTCTTGGCCTTGACCGAGGCCTTGTGGACCTGGACGGTCCTGTGGGCCGGCTTGGCCGGGGCGGCCTTATGGACCGCCTTGGCCGGGGCGTGCTTCTCGTGGCTCACCTTGGTGGTGGTCACGGGATGGACCTTGGTCTTCGAGGTCTTCACCGCATGGGCCACGGGGGCAGCCGCGGCGACGGCCACGGGGCTGGCGGCCGCAACCGGCTGGACGACCGGAAGGATGCTGGAGACAAGGGTTGACGGGG
>JAJYCH010000598.1 GCA_021778575.1 Planctomycetota bacterium | reverse complement strand
CCATCGCCTCGGTCTTGGCCGCTTGCCCTACTTCCTCGGCTCGAAGTTTGACCTGCCGCTTCTGGACCTCGATCTCCAGGTCGCCAAGCTGGGCAAGCCGGACGGCCTCTCCGGCCTTTTCGCGGGATCTGAGCTTCTGGTCGAGCGAGAGCCGGGCGATCTCGACTTCCTCGCGGTCGGCCTCGGCCCGCTCGACCTTGGCCCTTGCGGCTTCGGCCTTGGCCTGTTCCGATCGGTATTCTCGGGTCACGTCCTGAAGCTTCCGCTCAGGGGTCGACTGATCGGCGAACAGCTTCGTGTAGCGGTCGAACTCTTCCTTCGCGTTGGTCAACGCGGCCTGGACCACGGCGGCCTCGGCCTTGGCCAGGTTGACCGTCTTGTCGACGTCGAGAATCGTCATCTTGAGCAGCGCCCGCGCTTCCTCACAGGCGGCGTCGGCCGAGGCCTGTTCCTTCTCGGCGACCGCCACCCGTCGCGGATGCTCGCGTTCGAGACGGTCGAGCGTCGCCTCTTCCATTTTCAGGGTGGCCTCGGCCACTTTCCGCTTCGACTGGGCCTCCTCAGATGCCCGGATCAAGGGGATCGGATCGACCTCGGCCAGGAATTGTCCGGCCTTGACCGTGTCGTGCTCCTCGACCAGAACCTTGGTCAAGATCCCTGCCTCTTGCGGGGCCAGATGAACGATGTGCGACTCGATGAACGCGTCGTTGGTCATCGACCGGGTAAAGCGATAAAAGGCGAAATTGCCGACAATCCAGACGCCGACCACCACGCCGAGCGCCCCGATCGAGAAGATCAACCACCGGAGCAAAACCCGGTGCAGCGGCCTCGACGGACGTGATGGCGGTGCGAGTCGCGAGGTTTCCGAGGTCTCTGAAGTGAGGTCGGGAGCGCTCAGCGGCTCCGGGCTCTCGCCGGGTTTGCCTTGATTCGTTGATTCGTTCATACAAAATCCAGAACCAGTCGACTTGAGTTTTTTGATAAACGCTAGCTTACCCGAATTCCACTTCGATCGCGGTTCTATTGGGCCAGAAAACCGAGCATACGCTTCTGTCGCTTTGTTCGCCATCCCCGGTGGTCGAGCCGGCCGGGATCTGATAGGCTCGGGTGTACCCGTATTTTCTGGTGGTGGTCTCGGACGGATTGATCCTCTGGAGTGCGAGAGCTTGCTCTCGCTCTGCTTCGTGGAGCTTGCTCCACGGTCCTCCTCGGGAAGCCCTTGTTGGCCAGGTCACTCGGGCTCGGAGCAAGCTCCGGTCGCCAGAGCGAGAGCAAGCTCTCGCACTCCAGAACGGGCTTCGTCGGCAAGCCCCAGGGGCAGGGTCGACCGGAGCATCCCAGAAAATCTGGGAACGCCCGATAGGCTCGGGCCATCTTTGGGGATTCGTCCCTTCACTATTCGCGAAGGTATCACGACCATGTGCGGGATCTGCGGTGTGGCCTGGACCGACCCGGCTCTCGCGCCTGGCGAATCCACCCTGGCGAGCATGATCAGCCGGCTCGAACATCGCGGGCCGGACGACTCGGGCGTCTATCGCGACGACCACGCGGCGCTCGGTTTCCGTCGGCTCTCGATCGTCGACCTTCCGGGCGGTCATCAGCCGCTCTCGAACGAGGACGGAACGATCTGGACCGTCTTCAACGGCGAGATCTACAACTTTCCCGCCCTCCGTCGTCGCCTCGAAGCGAAGGGCCACACGCTCCGGTCGACCGGCGATACCGAGGTTCTTGTTCACCTCTATGAAGACGAAGGCCCCGGCCTCTTTTCGCTCCTTCGAGGGATGTTCGCGCTGGCGATCTGGGACGCTCCCCGCCGCCGACTGGTTCTGGGACGCGACCGGCTCGGCCAGAAACCGCTGGTCTATCGTCGCGATGCCGGGCGGATCGCGTTCGCCAGCGAGCTGAAGTCGCTGCTCGCCCTGCCCGAGAACGAACTCCCTCGACGGCTCGACCCGTTGAGCCTCGACCGCTACCTGACCTACGGCTACGTCCCGCACCCATCAACGATCCTCGAAGGCGTCCACAAGCTTCCTCCCGCGCATCACGCGGTCTGGCAAGACGGTAAGTTGACACTCACCCGGTACTGGAACCCCGACTGGTCGGCGGAGGTCGATCGGCCGCCGGCCGAGGATATCGAGGCCCTTCGATCGACGCTCGACGACGCTGTCCGCGAGCAGATGGTCGCCGACGTTCCGCTCGGCGCGTTCCTGTCGGGCGGGATCGACTCGACCATCATCGTCGGCCTGATGCAGAAGGCGAGCAACCGACCGGTCCAGACCTTCTCGATCGGCTTTGGCGACCCGGCCTTCGACGAGACCCGCTACGCCGAGCTGGCCGCTCGGACGATCGGGACCGAGCACCACACGTTTGTCGTCGAGCCGAAAGCCTGGGAAACTCTCCCCGCTCTGGCCCAACAGTTCGACGAGCCGTTCGCCGATAGTTCAGCCCTGCCGACCTGGCTGGTCGCTCGCGAGACGCGCAAGCATGTCACGGTGGCCTTGACCGGTGACGCCGGTGACGAACTTTTCGCCGGTTACGACCGCTATCGGGCCGTGGCCCTGGCCGCCTGGCTCGACCGGCTGCCCGACGGCACCCGAAACTTGCTCGGCGGGCCAATCGCCCGGGCTCTGCCGACTTCGGTGAAGGCGAAGACGCGGCTCCGCCAGATCCGCCGGCTCCTCGAAGGGATCGGCCAGAGCCCGCGGGCCCGCTACCTCCGCTGGGTGACGATGTTCGATGAACCCGGCCGGACCTCGCTCTACAGCGACGATTTTCTCGGAAATCTCGCCGACGCCGCGAGCCGTCAGCCCGACGAGGCCGACCCCGCCAGCGTGATCGATCGGGCCTTCGACGCCGCCCCGAAGCGCGACCCGGTCACTCAGGCGACGATCGTGGATCTGCTGACCTATCTCCCCGGCGACCTCCTGGTCAAGGTCGACCTCGCCACCATGGCGCAGGGACTCGAAGCCCGGGCGCCGTTTCTCGATCACCGGGTGGTCGAGCTGGCACTGGCGATGCCGATCGGCCGGAAGCTCCGGCTCCGAGGAGGTCGCGCGAAGGTGGTCCTCAAGACCGCTTTCGCCGACCTGCTGCCCCAGGAAATCGTGAACCGGCCCAAGATGGGGTTCGGCGTCCCGCTCGACCGCTGGTTCCGCGGCGAACTGAAGGACGAGCTTCGCGCCGTCTTGCTCGACCCGCGAGCCCTCGGCCGTGGCCTGTTTCGTCCCGAAGCAGTGGAGACCCTGATCGACGACCACATCCAGTCGCGTCGCGACAATGCTTATCGGCTCTGGGCACTGTTGATGCTTGAATTCTGGTTTCGGAACCATGTTGATCATTGAGAAGCCAAGGGGGTCGAGATCGATCCGTAACCCTTCGTGTTTTCTCGGGTTCTCCTGTCTTCGGAAAGCATCGTCGAGGGATCATCGGCTTGTCGTGAGCGGTGTGAGTCGGTCTAATCGGAAATGATGACGACGGGTCTCGCGAGGAATGGATCGAAGGACTCGAGGATGTGGTTGGAACCGTTCCTGAGGCGCGAGCTGGTGACTTCGGTCCGAGGTTCCCGGGCCTTTGATGATCGGCGGAACACCCTGTTGCTGATCGGGCTGGTGGTCCTGGGTGGTTTCGCCGCCTGGGACCAGCTCGGCTGGGATCGGTCGAGCATTGAGGGGGCCTCGCGGTTCGGTCGGCTGATTTTTGGCCTGACGGTCGCGACCCTGGCGATCCTGGGCTTGCCGCTGGTGATCCCGCCCGTCGCCCGAGCAATCGCCTCGGAGCGCGATCACCGGAGCCTCGATACGCTTCTGGCGAGCCGATTTTCGAGCCTGGAAATCGTTCTGGGGGGGATGGTC
>JAJYCH010000597.1 GCA_021778575.1 Planctomycetota bacterium | reverse complement strand
GTCTCGGGCGGTCGCCGTGGACAGGACTCCGGGATCATCCACCCGTACCCGAAAGGCGAAGGCCGCCACAAATGCGTCGCGAGCCCCCGACGACGCGGTGCCCTTCCAGGGGAACCACTACAAGGTCTTCTCGGAGGTCTTGACCTGGTTCGAGGCCCGGAAAGCCTGCGAAGCAATGGGCGGACATTTGGTGATCATCAAGAGCGAGGACGAGAACCGCTTCGTAACCAATCTCCTCACCGCTGCGGGAGTCCAGGTAAGCTGGCTCGGGGCGACCGATGAAGTGGTCGAAGGCCGATGGGTCTGGATCGACGGAACCGAGGTGCGCTATGAGAACTGGGACCTGGAGAAGCGACAACCCACGAACCGGTCTACCACGGGAGTCACCGAGCAATACCTGGTGACGAGAGCCGACCGCAACGGAGTCTGGTGGGATGTCCCGAACGACTCGGAACCGGCGCTGGCCCGCCCCGGATTCGTCTGCGAATGGGGCAACGAGACTCTCCGACCCTGGGTCAAGCGAAAGGTAATCATGAAGATGCCTCTCGATGTTAAACTCTTCGGCGACAAGAAGTGGAAGGCCTTCCCCGATAAACTGAACTGGCACCAGGCCCGGATTCGCTGCGAGGAGATGGGAGGGAGACTCGCCGTCGTGAAGTCTGACGAAGAGAATCGATTCGTGACGTCCCTCATGGTCGCTGACGGAATCGAAGGCCTCTGGCTGGGCGCGACCGACGAACGAGTCGAAGGCCAGTGGGTCTGGACTGACGGGACCGACATGAAATATTCGAGGTGGGCTAACCTGCAACCGACAAACCACGGGTATTTTCCAATTGTCGAGCATTATCTGATGTGTTTAAAAGACGGACAATGGAACGATGTACCCAACGAATGGGTGCAGGGCTTCATCTGCCAGTGGGATTGAGCCACGACGCCTTATTTCTTCGCGAACGGGCTCAGGGCCTCCCGCATTGATCGGGCGTCGGGGAAGCGGTTGGCGGGCGCCTTGGCGAGTGATCGGTGGATGATCCCGGCTAGCTCATCGGGAATTTCGGGGCGATGGGTCTGGATCGGCGTCGGTTCCTCGAACAAGATCCGGGCGACCTGGTGCTCGGATCGGCCGTTGGCGTCGTACAGGGTCCGGTCGGTCAGCAAGTTATAGAGGGTCGCACCGAGGGCGTAAATATCGGCCGTCGGTTGCGCGTCGCGAAAGTGGGTGATCTGCTCAGGGGGCATGAACGCCAGGGTTCCCCCCATCTGACCGGTCACGCTCAGGCCGCTCAGGCTCGATTCGTGATAGAGCTTCGCCAGCCCGAAGTCCGCGAGCTTTGCCTGGTGTTTGCCGTTGTTGCGGGTGGTTAGCAGGTTCGCCGGCTTGATGTCGCGGTGGATGAACCCCTGGGCGTGAGCATGTTCGAGCGCCTTGAGAACCTGCCGGGTCAGGCCGATGGCCGACGGGATCGAGAACGGGCCTCGACTCTTCAAGGTCTCGGCCACGTTGACCCCTTCGACGTGCTCCATCGCGAAAAAGAGCCGGCCCGAACCGAAGCCGATCTCGAGAAACCGAACGATATTCGGATGTTCAAGCTTCCGGAGGATACTCGCCTCGCGAAGAAACCGGCTCAGGACGGGCTCCCGGACGGCGACGAGCGGCTTGATCACCTTCAACGCCACAGCCTGGCCATCGCTCAGACGCTGCGCCAGGTAGACGATCCCCATCCCCCCTTCGCCGAGGGTCCGATCGATCGAGTATCCCGGAAAGACCGGAATTTCGGGCCAGTCCTTGGTCTCGGCCGGCGCCGGGGTTCCCGCTGGAGCCGGCTGGACTTGCAGAACGGTCTCGTCGTCGTCCTCGACGGAGAACGCCAGAACCGTGCCACCGGCCTGGATCCGGTCGCCATCCTTCAGGTCAACGGTATGAACCCGCTTGCCGTTGACCCGGACCCCGTTCGTGCTGGCCATGTCCATCAAGCGGCACGAGGGCGGGTTGACCTCGATCAAGAAGTGAACCCGCGACAGGGTCTTGTCGCGCAAGGGAAGCCGAAACTGGACCTCCGGCGACCGCCCGACGAGGAACGCGTCGTGCTCGACGAACGCAAACGCCGACCCCTGGTGAGGTCCTTCGATAACCGTGAGAGTGACTTTCATCCCAGGATTCTAAGCGATCGGACGGCGGCATCGACAGCAAAAACACATCGATTTTGATGGATTCCAGGATGATCCTGGGAATTTGTCGAGCAAGCAAAGGCGAGCCGAGCCCGCCCCACCCCACGGTTCTGCTCCGGCAGGATTCGCGTGGGGGGGACTCGGCCTGCCATCCCGTTTCTTACCGTCCCTGGTTCCGCGACTTCCGCCGCTTGGCCCAGACGAAAGCTCCGCCGAGGAGACCGGCGATCGCGAGCGTGGAGGGTTCGGGAGCCGCGGTCGGCGGAGTCAAAAGATCTCCGGGCGGTCCGAGCGGGGCTGGCGTGATGGTCTGGCCCTGGCTCTGCGTCGGCGAGGTCGAGCCGGTCGCCGGAGGGGTGGGCGGCATGCAGTTGGTCGGGGTCGTCTGGTGCCAGTTGGCGACCGTGGGGGTGATGCTCGTCGGCGTCGCCGTGATGATCTGCGGCAGAGCGATGGGGGTCGTCGAGGCGGTCGGGGTGATCGACGGCGTGACGACGGTGGGCGTCTGCGCGGGGAGAGCTTTCAGAAGCTTCTGATAAGCCTCCTGCAACTGCTGGGCGGGGGTCAAGGTCGACACGGTGGGCGTCGTTGCCGTGGCCGTCGTGGCGGTTGTCGTCGCCTTGTGATGGGTGATGTGGCAGGCCCGAGCCTCCGGGCCGATTGCGTCGACAAGAACCAGGCTCGCGACAATCAGAGGGGCGATCAACCACGATCGGCCCCGACCACCCGCGCGTCCATGCGTGGTGAGCATCGGAATTGTCATCCTGAAGGGAAGCACTCCCGAACGTCTCGAAGTCCCATCCATGGGAAATCGATGCCGGGAGTTCGATCGGTTGCGCCGATCGCCGCTCGATCACCGGGAGCTGGCCAGCCCTCGAACGGTGTTCGTGTGATAGCCGAACGAGTCAATTCGGTCAAGCCCGACCGAACCGACAAACCCTCGCACCCTCGCCCCTGGAATGCTCGGACCCGAAATGAGATCATTGCCACGACATTGCACCGCAAGGGGAGGACCGCGCCCATCGAGCCCGATCGCGTCGAAGTGACCCGGATTCTCGAAGCGATCGGCCAGGGGGACGGCCAGGCCGCCCGCGACCTCCTGCCACTGGTCTACGTCGAACTTCGACGTCTGGCGTCGCGTCGCCTGGCGCTGGAGAACCCCGGTCAGACGCTTCAGGCCACGGCTCTGGTTCACGAGGCGTACCTTCGGCTCGTCGGTCCCGACCTCGGCCGGAACTGGAACGGCCGGGGTCACTTCTACGCCGCCGCCGCCGAAGCGATGCGGCGGATCATCCTCGACCGGGCCCGCGACCGCAAACGGCTCAAGCGAGGCGGAACCCGCCGCCGCGAAGCGCTCGACCTCGAAACCTTGAGGACCGACGAGGCTTGTCCCGATGACCTGATCGACCTCGACGAAGCCCTGACCCGACTCGCCCAGATCGACCACCGGGCCACCGAACTGGTCAAACTTCGCCTCTTCGCCGGGCTCAACCTCGACGAGGCCGCCGAGACCCTGGGAGTCGTCCGCCGGACCGCCGAACGAGACTGGGCCTTCGCCCGAGCCTGGCTATTCCGCCGGCTCGTCGCCCAGGGCGGATACTGATCCCCCGTAGGGTCCTCGCAGGACAACGAGAGAATCGAAGATAACAATGCAGGGTGTGTCAAGCGTCAGCGAAGACGCACCGC
>JAJYCH010000596.1 GCA_021778575.1 Planctomycetota bacterium | reverse complement strand
CGCATTACGCGCACGAGCATTGAGGCCACGGCCCGGTTTCATCCCGATCCTGAAACCGAAAGCGGCGATTTGGATCCAGATCGCGTCGAATTTTTTTGACGTAAAGCACTATTCTTATTCCGTTTCGGAAAGTTATACTAATTCTGTTTGAGTTAGTATGAAATCGGTATGACGGTATTTACCCCGTTGGTACCAGGTCGATACGCCGTTAGTACCAGGTGGGTATCGGGAGGCGAGGTTCAATGAAAATGCCTCGGCGCCCACCTCCTTTGAGAGACCTTTCAGAAATCGCGGAAGATCGCGAGTGGTTCTATCATGCCTTGTTGAAAGTGACGGAGGCCACGGTTTCGGGCAAATATCTTCACTGGGATAAGCTCCGACATTATGAACCGCCCGAATCAATGACACACGAACAGTGGTGGTTCGGCGTCAAGATGAAGCGGCAGTCACAATCGAGAACGATCAGTCTTCTGGATAAGTTGGGTAAGCCATTTTCCTACAATCTGGTCGATCCTCTCCCGGAATTCCTTCACAAGGCAGATTCCGACGCTCGGGGAAGTCTCCAGACGCCCGAACCGATCACGAATCCCGAAACCAAGAAACGCTACCTGGTTCAATCTTTGATGGAAGAGGCGATCACATCCAGTCAACTCGAAGGCGCGCAGACTTCGCACAAAGTCGCCAAGGAGATGATCCGGCAAGGGCGAAAACCGCGAGATCGAAGCGAGCAGATGATCCTTAACAACTATCTGGCCATGCAGCATACACTCGACGTGAAAGGTCAAGACCTCAGTATCGAACTGATCTTCGAGATTCATCGGATCGTCACCGAGCAAACGCTGAACGACCCCACGGCCGCCGGCCGTTTTCGCCGAGCCGAGGAGGTGGTTGTCGTTGACGACCCCTACGGCGAGGTGCTGCACGAACCGCCGGTCGCCACCGAGTTGACGAAGCGGATGGAAGCGATGTGCGCCTTCGCCAATGGCGATAACCCGGGCGGGTTCATTCATCCCGTGATCCGTTCGATGATCCTCCATTTCTGGCTCGCCTACGATCATCCTTTCATAGACGGCAATGGGAGGACAGCGCGCGCCCTCTTCTACTGGTCAATGCTCAGGCATGGTTACTGGCTCTTCGAGTTTATCCCGATCTCCCGGGTTATCTTGCGGGCTCCCATCAAATACGCGACCGCGTTTCTCTACACCGAGACGGATGATAACGACCTGACCTACTTTTTACTTTATCACGCTCAAGTCATCCGGGATGCGATTTCTGATCTTCATATTTATCTAGAGCGACGCACCCGACAAATTATCGAAGCCGTCGCCGAATTAAAGGGGCTAACTTCGCTCAATCATCGCCAGAGAGACCTGATTAATCATGCGTTAAGGCATCATGGATTTGTTTATACAGTTGATTCTCACCAGAGCAGTAACAACAGTTCTTATGAAACAGCCCGTCATGATCTGATGGATTTGGTCGACCGCGATCTTCTCTTGAAATACCGCTCGGGTCGATTCTGGCAATTCAAGGCCGTGGACGATCTGGAAGCGAAATTGAAATCGAACCAGAATCAATCGAAAAAGTCTCGATAGAGTTTGCAGGTAAGTGTATTTCAGAACTGAGTCTTCGAGAACGATCCCGACCTGAACCAACACGCTCCGACGCAACGACTGGACCGACCGACCATGCCGACGACGCCGACGCCGACGCCGACAATGACGACCGAGGAGCACCAGCGACTCGCCGAGATCCATGACAGCACGACCGGCTGGAGACGGTGGGGGCCTTACGTCAGCGACCGCGCCTGGGCCACCGTTCGCGAGGATTACAGCGCCGACGGCGATGCCTGGGCCTATCTGCCGCACGACAAGGCCCGGAGTAAAGCCTATCGCTGGGGCGAGGATGGAATCGCCGGCTGGTCCGACCGCTATCAACTGATCGTCTTCGCGCCGGCGTTCTGGAATGGCCAGGACAAGATTCTCAAGGAACGCCTCTTCGGTCTCGCCGGTCCCGAGGGGAACCACGGCGAGGACGTCAAGGAATATTACTTTTACGTCGATGGAACGCCTTCGCATTCTTATATGCGATTTCTCTATAAATATCCTCAGGCCGAATTCCCCTATCAGCAATTGAAGGACGAGAACGCCCGACGAGGGCCGACCGAGCCCGAATACGAACTGCTCGATACCGGGATCTTCGCCGAGGACCGCTACTTTGACATCACCGTCGAATATGCCAAGACGACGATGGAAGACGTGGCGATCCGGATCACCGCGACCAACCGAGGTCCCGACGCCGCCCCCTTGCATCTGATTCCCCATCTCTGGTTCCGGAACACCTGGAGCTGGGGCCGGAACCCCGGCCCCTCACCCAAGGTTTATCTGGGCCAGTCAGGCGAGAATTATCAGTCACTCTTGACTGATGACTCGATGGTCCAGACCCTGGCCACGGTTCCCGTTGCCTACCGGATCGGCGCCCGGACGTTCTACGCTCCGACCGGCGGAACCCCGCTGTTCACGAATAACGAGACCAACTTTCCCAAGGTCTTCGGGCCAGGCGCGACCAACCCCAATCCTTATGTCAAAGATGCCTTTCATCGTCAGATCATCGACGGCGAGGACTGCACCAACCCCGATGGTCTCGGCACCAAATCGGCCATTCACTACCACTTCGACGTGCCGCCCGGTGAGACCGTCACTCTCCGATTTCGCCTGACCGACACCTGTTATCTCGATGACCCGCTGGCGGGGATTGACGCGACCGTCGATCTTCGGAGGGCCGAGGCCGACGCCTATTACGAGGCGATCCACCCGCCCAAATCGACGGCCGATGAGAAGCTCGTCCAGCGTCAGGCCCTGGCCAGCATGATCTGGACCAAGCAGGCCTATCTCTTCGACGTCGATCTCTGGCTCAAGGGGGACAACGCCAACTGGCCCCCTCCCAAGTCGCGTGAGCATATCCGCAATCAGCACTGGAAGCATCTCAACTCGATGCGGGTGATGACCGTCTGCGACAAGTGGGAATATCCCTGGTTCGCCGCCTGGGATCTCGCGTTTCAGTGTGTCCCGCTGGCCTTGGTCGATCCCGACTTCGCCAAGAACCAGCTCTGGCTCCTCTTGTTCGAGCAGTTCCAGCACCCCAACGGCCAGATTCCCGCTTATGAGTGGGAATTCTCGGATCTCAACCCGCCGGTTCACGCCTGGGCCGTCTGGCGGATCTACAACATGGACCGGATCAGGTCGGGCAAGCCCGATCGCGAATGGCTGGAGCGCTGCTTTCATAAGTTGATGATTAACTTTACCTGGTGGGTGAACAAGGTCGACAAGGAAGGCAACAACGTCTTCGAAGGCGGGTTCCTCGGTCTCGACAACATCACGGTCGTCGACCGATCGCAGCGCTGTTCCGATGGCTCGACGATCGAGCAGTCCGACGCGACCGGCTGGATGGGAATGTTCTGCCTGAACCTGATGCGGATCGCGCTCGAACTGGCCAAGGAGAACCGGACCTACGAGGCCCTGGCGACCAAGTTCTTCCAGCATTACGTGCTTGTCGCCGGTGCCATGAAGCATATGGGCAACCGCGATTATTCGCTCTGGGACGAGCAGGACGGCTTCTTCTACGACGTTCTCCGCTATCCTGACGGCCGGTTCGTCAAGCTCCGGGTCCGCTCGCTGGTCGGTCTGATCCCGTTGTTCGCGGTCGAGAGGCTCGAAGAGAGCTGGATCGAGCCATTCGAGGAGTTCAAGGGGCACCTCCACTGGTTCCTCAAGAACCGCAAGGATCTGGTCAGCGGGGTGGTCCACACGATCGAGCACGAGAACGACACGACTCACGCCTTGACGATCCTCAACC
>JAJYCH010000595.1 GCA_021778575.1 Planctomycetota bacterium | reverse complement strand
GCCATCGGGCAGGAACCAGTCGCGAAACCACGGAACGAAGCCACCTGGCCGGGCCTGACCCGGACCGGTTCGGTCCTTTTGCCGAACGGGTGGTCGCTCAAGCCGGCCGGTCGTCAGGCGAAGCTGGGGGATTTCCCGGTGATTATCGCCGAGCATCCGGTCGAGCCGGTCCTCGCCGTCCTTCATGCCGGGTATGGCGAGCATGAGGTCGTCACTCTTGAAGCGGCTTCGGGCAAGGTGATCGGCCGGGTGGCCCTCAAGGAAAGTTTCCAGGGGCTGACCTGGTCGAGCGACGGTAAGCACCTGTTCGTCGGCGGCGGCTGGGACGACGTGATCTATCGGTTCGACCACTCCGCCGGCCTGCTCTCGAACAAGTTTGAGATCAAATATCCCGAGAAAAGCCCCCGAGGCCCGAGAGTCCCGGCCGGCCTGGCGCTGTCCAAAGATGGCGAGACCCTCTGGGTCGCTAACGCCTTCGGCCACACCCTGGCAAAGTTCGACGCTGCGGGGCATCTTCAGGCCGAGCTTGATCTCGGAGTCGATACGTTCCCCTACGGTCTGGCCTGGGACGAGGCCGGGGCTCGGCTCTATGTCAGCCTCTGGAACAAGGCCGAGGTCGCGGTGGTGGATTCGTCGAAGGTCGAGGTCGTGGCCCACTGGACGACCCAGGAGCATCCCAACGAGATGCTTCTGACCAAGGCGGGGACGACCTTGTTCGTCGCCAACGCGAACCGGAACACCGTCTCGGTTTTCGACGCGAAGGAAGGAAAGCCGATCGAGACGATCGGCACCGCGATCGACCCCAAGGCCCCGCCCGGCTCGACCCCCAGCTCGCTGGCGCTCACGGCGGATGAAGAACTCCTGTTCGTCGCCAACGCCAACACCAACGACGTGGCCGTGGTCAACGTCAAGGAACCCGGCGAGAGCAAGCCGCTGGGCTTCATCCCGGCGGGCTGGTATCCGACGTCGGTCCGGGTCGCCCGGAGCGGCAAGACGCTCTACATCGCCAACGGCAAAGGAACCTCCTCGAAAGCCAACCGCGACGGCCCGAACCCCCTGGCCGAACGGAACGCTTCGATCCGCGAGTACATCGCCGGGCTGTTCCAGGGGACACTGTCGATCCTGCCGATCCCGACGCCCAAGGAGATGCTTGCTTACTCGAAGACCGTCTACGAGTGCAGCCCGCTCCGGGCCCGGGCCGACGAAGGGGTCCCGGTTCGAGCCGCCGGCCACCCGATCCCGGCCCAGGTCGGCGACGCCTCACCGATCAAGTATTGCGTCTATATCGTCAAGGAAAACCGAACCTACGACCAGGTCTTCGGCGACATCCCCGAAGGCAACGGCGACAAGAACCTTTGCCTGTTCCCCGAGGAAGTCACGCCGAACCATCATGCTCTGGTGAAAGAGTTCGTTCTGCTTGATAACTTCTACGCCGAGGCCGAGGTGAGCGCTGATGGCCACGAATGGTCAATGGGTGCTTATGCGTCCGACTTCGTCGAGCGGACCTGGCCGCTCAGCTATCGAGGCGACCGCCGGGTCCCTTACCCCGCCGAGGGGGCTCAGACTCTCGCCCGGCCCGCCAACGGCTACATCTGGGACCGCGCGGCGACGAAAGGGATCTCGTACCGGAGCTACGGCGAGTTCATCAAGAATGGCCGGACCCCTGACGACCCATCAACCACGACCGTCGAGACCTTGAAGGGGCACTTCGACCCCAAGTTCCGCGGCTACGACCTGTCCTATCCCGATCAGAAGCGGGCCGACCGGTTCCTCGAAGAACTGGCCGGATACGAGAAGACCGGCGACCTGCCCAACCTGATCGTCCTGCGTTTGCCGAACGACCACACCTCGGGGACACGCCCGGGGGGCCTGACCGTCTCGGCGATGGTCGCCGATAACGACCTGGCGCTGGGTCGGGTGGTCGAAGGCCTGAGCAAGAGCCGGTTCTGGCCGAATCTGGCGATCTTCGTGGTCGAGGACGACGCCCAGAACGGCTCGGATCACGTCGACGCCCACCGGACCGTCGCGCTGGCGATCAGTCCTTATATCAAGAAGCGATCGGTTGACTCGACGATGTACAGCACCTCGTCGATGCTCCGGACAATGGAGTTGATCCTCGGCCTCGAACCGATGACCCAGTTCGACGCCGCCGCCCGACCGATGGCCGCCGCGTTCGCCCCGACGCCTGACCTGACGCCCTATCTCGCTCGCCCCGCGCGGATCGACCTGAACGCCCGGAACGGGCGCGACGCCTTCGGAGCCGAAGCGTCGCTCGAACTCGACCTTGACGAGGCCGAAGACCGCGCCGACGACCTGGTCTTCAACGAGATCATCTGGAAGGCCGTCAAAGGCAAGGATTCGCCAATGCCGCCACCGGTCCGATCGGCCTATGTGTTGCCGAGGCATAAGCCCGAGAAAGACTAATCCAAGGTCTCTGACATGAGTCTTCTCGTACCGGCCTGTCGCGAGATAGGCCGGTACGTTTTTTTTAATTTTTTCTTGCTATTCTTGGGGGGGGGTATAAAGCTCAAGTCAGACTGAATGAGCGGTTTCCCAGTCGTTAGAACAGTAAATCTCGCGTCTACTTCTGAAGCAACGACAACAAAGTGACGCCCACCAGGTCAATAGTAAACCACTCCAAGCCATTTGCGCCCAAGACAAGTGCGACCAACCGACCTGGCCATCCTATCGTTGAAAGGGCAGACGATCATGAGAAATCGCCCGAACCGCGCCTCGGCATTCACGTTAGTTGAAGTTCTTGTTGTCATTTTCATCATCGCAATCATCGTGGCGTTCACGATCCCTGCCGTCCTGGCGGCGAGGGAGTCGGCCCGGCGTGCCCAATGTCTGAATAACATGAAGCAAATCGCCCTCGCCATCAATTCTCATCTCGATCAGAAAGGGTACTATCCCCGCGAGGAGAACACCTATTCCGCGTTTCTATTTCTGCTCCCGTACCTGGATCAGACACCACTGTTTAACTCGTTCAACCTGACCCAGCCGCGTTTTAGAACTTGGAGCAGTTCAGGGGCCAACTATACCTCATTTGGAGTCAAGGTCAGCGTCTTCGATTGCCCTTCCGACGGCATGCCGACGGGTGACTACGGTCCGGCTTCTTACGGCGGCAACCTCGGGACTGGCACGGGTCCTTACGGGCGGCCTACGAATGGACCGTTCGCCAGTTCTTCCATCGACCCCAAAATTCGCGATTCCATGATCCGCGATGGCCTGTCCAACACGGTCGCCGTGTCGGAATTCTGCCGCACTCAGGGATATCCAAGGGCGACGAGAGATTCCCATGCCGTCTTCGAGCTTAGACCTTACGAACCCAAACAATTTGATACGATGATACAAGATTGTTTGGCGGTCGATATCAACCAACAACCTCTCTCCTACGATTATCGCGGAGCATGCTGGGGCTTCAGCGACCTGAGCAATACCTCCTACGATCACAACATCAGCCCAAACGGACACACGTGTGCCCCCCGAGGCGGCTCACTTTCGGGCGTATGGACGGCATCCAGCTACCATCCCGGTGGAGTCAACGCTTCACATCTGGATGGGCATGTCAGCTTCGTGAAAGACATGATTTCGCTCCCAGCTTGGCGGGCTATCGGCACGATGAATGGAGGTGAGATCACGGAAACCGAACCGTGAGCCGGGTTGCGCGACATTCAGGGAATCTCGCGCAGACGGTAGCACCCGCGAAGAACACCCTCGACGCCTTCGGAGCCGAGGCGTCACTCGAACTTGATGATGCCGACGACCTGGTCTTCAACGAGATCATCTGGAAGGCCGTCAAAGGCAAGGATTCGCCAATGCCGCCACCGGTCCGATCGGCCTATGTGTTGCCGAGGCA
>JAJYCH010000594.1 GCA_021778575.1 Planctomycetota bacterium | reverse complement strand
CGGCCGATTTCGAGAGCAAAAGCAGCGTCGCCCCGACCAGTTCGTGGGGCTCGCCAAAGCGGTCCATCGGGGTTCCGGCCATGATTTTCTCGACCCGGGCGGCGTCGAGGATCTTCCGGTTCTGCTCGGCCGGGAAGAATCCCGGGCTGATCGCGTTGACCCGAACGCCCTTCGGCGCCAGTTCGCGAGCGACATTCTGGGTGAGGTTGACGACCGCCGCCTTCGAGGCCGAATAGGCGAAAACGCGCGAGAGCGGCAGGTGAGCCGAGACGCTGGCGACGTTCAGGATCGACCCGCCGCCGGCGTCGGCCATGTGCTGGCCGAAGATCTGGCAACCCCAGTGGACGGCGGTCAGGTTGCTGCCCAGCACGCGCTCCCAGTCATCATCCTTGGCCTCAAAATAAGCGCTGGCACTATTCACGCCCGCGCCATTGATCAGCATATCAACGCGCCCTTGAGTTCCGAGCGACTCGACGAGCAGCCCCTCGATCGAGCGCCGATCCATGACGTTGACGGACGCGAACGCGGCCTTACCGCCGACGGCCTCGATCTCCTTGACCCGAGCGGCTCCCTTGTCGGCATCGCGACCGGCGACCACGACGGTCGCCCCGGCCTGGGCCAGTCCCTGGGCCATCGCGCCGCAGAGCACGCCGGTCCCACCGATGACGACGGCGACCTGGCCTTCGAGACCGAACAAGCTATCGAGGAAACTGGCGGGCATGGCGGTCGAAACTCCTTCAAGGCCGGTCGTGTCTGAGATCGTATCTTTTCGGCGACGAGCGATCGGCCATCCACGGCAAACCTGACCCGGATCTTCTCAGAGACCGGCACGGAGTGCGAGCAGGTGCCGGGTGAAGTGATCGGCCAGGACTTCGGTATACGTGTCGGCATGCTGCTCGATCGACTGCTTGACCGCCGGGCCAAGTTCCGGGTGGGTCAGGGTCGATCCGAAGGTGCAGTGGAGAATCTGCCGACCGGGACTGGTGAAACCGAGGCCCAGCGGAACGTCCGACCAGCGCTCCAGATAGAGCCGCTCCAGCTCGGTCGAGTCGAAAACATCGGCGGCGGCGGGGGCGGATTGCAATGTCGCCGAGACGTGATAGGTGGCCTTGTCGGTCTCGTAACGGCTCCGGGCGAAGTCGATGATCCGGCGGAACAGTGGCTCATCTTTGAGAGCGACCACGCGAAGCGCTTCGAGATAACTCGTCCCGGCCGTCTTGACGTGGAATCTCCCCTTGGTCGCCCGGGCCAGCGCCGGGTACATCGACAGTTTGTCCGAACCGGAATGAAGGCTCAGCTTGTAGGGTCCGAGAAGTTCCGCGATCGCCGCGTGATCGGCGAGCGACTTCTCCAGCTCCTCCAGATCCCCCTTGTAGTCGACCCCTTTTTCGAGGTCGCCAATGAAGCGAGGGGCGAGACTGACCAGCTTCATCCCTCGACCCAGGCACTGGTCGGCGATGATGTAATGCTCGGCCAGAGTAGTCGGTTGCTCGGTCTCATCGACCGAGAGTTCGATCTCATAATCCTGCCCGCTCCAGTCGTTGACCTTCTTGATGTAGTCGGCCAGACGCGAGGCGTGATTGATCGCCCGGCCGTACTTCACCGCAGCGCGCAGACAGGCTTGTTCGTCGAGTTGGATCGTGGTCCCGGTCGGCAAGTCGACCGACTGACCTTGATACTTGCCGAGCCAGTCGACTTCCGCGGCGACGAGCGCGAATTTCTCGCGAAGGGTGGATTCGTCGTAATCGTCGGCGTGAGCGTCGACATAATCCGATGGGTCGATGGTGAAGAACGTGAAGCCGACGGCCGCCGTGGCGTCGACGTCCTGCGTCGTTTTCAGGTGGTCGGCATCGGCCCCCATCAAGCCCATCCAACCAGCCTTTTTGGCCCCCTTCAGCGCATCGCTCATGACGTTGATCGGCGTCCGGCCGGTCCGGGCCATCTCGCGGATCGACTGCTGCGGGAAGATCGGCAAGATCCCGGCCCCGGCCCGGTGCATCGCCGCGACGTGACCCGGCGTGGCCAGGCCGATCCGGTCACCAAAACCGAAACTGGGGCTCAATCCGAGAGCGACGCACGGCGTTTTCTGCGACATCGAACCCTGGCTCCGAGAGGAATCACAGACGCATGATGACCAATGCTTTATGAACGATTTTTCACCATCAACCCACCTCGACGATCGCCTTGATCACTCCGGTCTCGGGCCTGGTGTACGACGGGAAGACCTCGGGAAGCTCGGTGAAGCTCGACCGGTGGGTGATCCAGGGAACCGTGTCGATCCGGCCTTGCTCGATCAGACTGATGATCCGCGTGAAGTCACCCGGCAAGGCATTCCGCGAGCAGAGCAACGTCCCTTCGGGCCGATGGAAGATCGGGTGGCGGAACTTGACCTCATCGGTCGTGATCCCGACGTAGACCAGCCGTCCTCCTCCGGGCGCGACATAGCCAAACGCCGCCGACATCGACCCACTGGAACCGGTCGCGTCGATCACCACGTCGGGCAGGTGGCCGTCGGTGATCGCTCGGAGGTCGGTCTCGACCGAATCACCGAGCTTGATCGTGTGTTCGATGCCCATCGTCTGTTTGCAGAAGTCGAGCCGGCCGTCGTTCATGTCGAGGACGATCGTCTTCGCTCCGCTGAGCTTGACGAACTCCAGAGTCGCCAGGCCGATCGGTCCGGCGCCGATGACCAGGCACGACTCGGCCGGAGTCGGCGCTCCGCGATTGACCGCGTGGCAGCCGATCGCCAGGGTCTCGACCAGGGCAAGCTGGTCGTAGGTCAACTTGGTGGACGGATGAAGCTTCCGGGCCGGCAGAATAAACAGCGGTCGCATTCCACCGTCGCGGTGGACACCGAGGACTTCGAGCTTCTCGCAGCAATTCGGGAACCCCCGGCGCGAGGCGTAACTATTGGGGTCGTTGATGTAAGGCTCGACCGAGCAGCGGTCGCCGACCTTCACGTTGTCGACCCCTTCACCGACCTCGACCACCTCGACCCCCAGCTCGTGGCCGGGAATCCTGGGATAGCTGAAAAACGGCATCTTGCCCAGGTAGCCGCTGATGTCGGTCCCGCAGATCCCGATCCGATGGACCCGAACCAGGGCCTCGCCCGGCCCGGGATCGCCGGGCGAGTCGATCTCGATCGTCTGGAAATTCTTGGGGGATTCGAGCAGGAGCGCTTTCATCGGAATCCTTGCATTCGTCGGGCTATCGGTGACTTGTAGGGTCCGCTGTGCGGACGATCGGTACGGCTCTGACTGTCGCGAATCGACGACCAGACCCCCGGAATTTGTCTGTCGAAACCACGGTCCGCACAGCGGACCCTACGAGGGCGGGTCGTTGTTCTCGGGCCGACCTTCGGTGTAATGCCAGTCGTGAATCGGTTCGAGGATCGCCAGGACCTCGGCCAGAAGCGTCGGGTCGATGGGCGAATCGGCCCACTCGGCCCACTTCCGGACGTTGTCGGGATTCGCCGATCCGACCACGCAGGTCGTCAGATCCTCGTTCGCCAGCGAGTATTGCAGCGCGAGCTGGGCGATGTCCACCCCCTGGCCGGCGCAGTGGTCAGCCGCTCGCTTGGCCGTCTCGCGAACGAACGGGGTGGCCTTGTGCCAGGGCGGAAGCGTCGCGTTGGTCAGCAACCGGGCAGAGAATGGGGCGGCGTTCATGATCCCGACCCCCTTCCCGTTCAGATACGGGACCAGGTCGGCCAGCATCGTGTTCTGGAGCGTGTAATGATTATAAGAAAGAATGACGTCGAGATCGGTCCGATCGAGAATGTAGCGAAACATCGCCATCGGATAGCCGCTGACGCCAATAAACCGAACTTTTCCCGCCTCCTGGATCTTCCTGAGCACCGGCAAGGTCTC